>CALKJE010000161.1 GCA_937995675.1 uncultured Saprospiraceae bacterium | reverse complement strand
AATATACGCAAATAGTTGTACCTTTTTGTTGTACCGCTGCTATCAATTTAGTATCTTTGGTAGCGGTTAAAAACAAACAAAAAAATACTACTATGGCTACTTTAAAGCTAGTGCTAAGAAGACAAAAAATAAACAAATCAGGTACCGGTCCAATATACATTCGTATCACCAAAAAGAGGAAAGTCCGGTTTATCTCCTTAAATATAAGATTGGATCCTAAACATTGGGATGAAAAGCAGCAGCGGGTTAGAAGAACTCAAAAAAACTCTGCTAGGTTAAATACACTTCTGAAATTAAAGATGGCGGAAGCACAAGCTGCTTTTGTTGATCTGGAATTGATGACCGAAAATCCCAAAGCAAAAGATATCAAGGATAAGCTATTCAGTAAGGATAGTCCTGATTTTCTGAAATATGGCTATGAGTATATTGATAAGTACGAACGACGGGGAAAGGTTAGAACCTATAAACGCTTCCGCAGCGCCCTCAACAAATTAAAAGCTTATCTCGAAGGAAAAGAATTCCTAATGGAAGATATGGATATCGCTTTTCTAAAAAAATACGAAAGATATATCCGTAATGATTTAGGGAATTGTACCAATACGGTCAATACTGATTTCAAATCTTTTCGTAGAATTATCAATGAAGCCATCGAGTTAGATTTATTTCCTTATTCCAAGAATCCATTTATCCGTTATAAACTAGGGTGGGAGAAGACTAAAAAGGTTTTTCTTACCGAGAATGAGTTAGCGGCCTTTGAAGCATTTGAAGCAGAACCTGGCTCTAAACGTGCGCTTCACCAAGATATCTTTGTCTTTGCTTGTAATGTTGGTGGTTTGAGAATTTCTGATCTCTGCTGGTTGAAGTGGATCAATTTTGATGGAACCCATATCATGTGTTCGACCATCAAAACAGGAAGTGTCGTTTCTATTAAAGTACCTAAAAAAGGATTAGCGATCATTAAAAAATATAAGACCGATACGCAGGGACCAGGAGACTTTATATTTCCCATCATGAAAGAGGGACCGGATTACACCGATATGGTCATTCGTCAGAATATGATTAATTCCCGAAATGTTTATGCTAATAAAGACCTGAAATTTATTGCAAATAGTATTGGTTTGGGAAAGCATATTTCCTTCCATAGTTCACGGCATACGTGGGCCACTAGAGCTTTACTGAAGGGTATGCGGATTGAGTATGTATCGCGATTGATGGGGCATGCTAATATCCGGACGACTCAGGTGTATGCGAAGATTGTTAATGAGGATCTGGATCGGGCGATGGATGTTTTTGATGAGTGAGGATCATAGCTTGATCTTAGTCAATATCAAAGGGATGACCATCGATAAGGTATCGAAATTGATGGGCCACGCTAATATTAAAGAGACACAGATTTATGCCAAGATCATTGGAAAGAGTTTGGATGAGGCGATGGAGTTGTTTGAGTAGGGGTGGGACGATCTAATTTTTATTTAGTAGCATTGATTGAAGTGTTAAGAATGTAAGTTAGACCTCTCACTTCAATTATTTTGAACAAGATATTTTTACAAAAAAAAATTATCTCGATGAATAAAAAGGAAGAAATTCTAAATACCGGCACCTTATATTGGTTTAAATCCCAACGTCGTGGTAAAGTTGCTGTCCCACTTCATTATTTAACCGAAGAACAAAAAAACAACCCTTAGTTCTATACTAGGATGAGAAAATTGACAATCCAAAAAATGTATCTGGTGATGAAATATAATATACTAATTATTCTTTAGATTCTGGAATCTCCTGATGGGATGCTACTTGCTTTGTCTTAAAATTTGGTAAACCGTTCTTTTTTCCCACTCATCTTCAAAAAATCCCTATTCATCTAATTATAATTTTTCATTCTAAAAGAAAATCCGTATCATCATAAAATAATGAGCATTAATGTAATATCGATATTGTTTTTTATCCTGCTAACTGGGACAGTTGCTACTGGACAAATTTTTAAAACTTCTGAGGCAAGTGTAAGTTTTCAAAGTGATGCACCACTAGAAATAATTGAGGCAAAGTCTAATAGTCTACAAGGTGTGATTGATTCACAAAACAGGACTTTTGCTTTTTCAATTCCTATTCGATCGTTTCAAGGTTTCAATAGTCCGCTCCAACGGGAACATTTTAATGAAAATTATATGGAGAGTGGACAATTTCCACAAGCCGTTTTTACAGGAAAAATTATTGAAGAAATTGATTTTAGGAAGGATAAAAAATACATCCTTCGGGCAAAAGGGAAATTTACGATTCATGGAATTACTCAAGAAAGAATAATCAAAAGTCACTTAGAGATTAAAGATGAGAAACTATACATCAAGTCTACTTTTACAATCCTTCTGGATGAACATCAAATTCGAGTTCCTAGAATTGTTTATCAAAAAATAGCCAAAGAAATTCTCGTAAACATTTCTGCTGTGTTTAGTATAGAATCTTAATAATATTTATTTTCTTTATCAGTAGATGATTACCTAATAAACCTTGAAAATGTTATTAGTTAGAGCTAGATTAATTATTTACTTTACTTTTTTTACGCTCTTTCTTCTAAAGGCGCAGGTTCCTTTTTTTAAAACTCATCCTTTTTCTGAAACTAATAAAAAGACGATTGTAAATACCATATTGGAAGCCAAAGATGGATTTCTTTGGTTTGGTACTTCCAATGGATTATTTCGATATAATGGATTGGAATTTAAACCAATAGTTTCGATAGATTCTGTTTTGGTTTCAAATGTAACTGCCTTATTCGAAGATGAGCAGGCTACTATTTGGATGGGGACCAAGGAAGGAAATATTTTCTATCTAGAAAAAAATAAACCATTGCAAAAGTGGATGCCGGAGGAAGGAACGCCTGCTAAGATGATTACTGGTATTACTAAAACAAATGATGGAATACTCTGGATCAGTACTTATGGAGAAGGAGTCTATTATTATGTCAATGGAAGGATGTATAATATAGATGTTGAAGATGGATTGACGGATATAGAAATTTATGCGATGGCTCGAAATCTTGAAAATCAAATTTGGGTCGGGACGGATGCAGGGATTAGTGTTTGTGAAATTAAGGACGGAAAAAAATATATTGATCAGTTGACAATTGCGGACGGTCTTTCAGATGAAATTGTAAAAACCTTATTGAGTGATGAGGAAGGTGCCTTTTGGGTAGGGACCTTTGATCAGGGAGTAGATTTCTGGAATACTAAAAAACAAAGATTCGAATCACTTACGCCAGAATGGGAGTATGGTGAAATAAATTCTTTAGAAATCTTTAAAGAAAAGGAAATCTGGATAGGTACAGAAGGTAATGGATTGTATCGCTTGAATTTAAAAACAAAGGAAATTCAAAGTATAAATTTACCTGAATTTACAAATTCTAAGGTTTATGATTTACACAAAGATATCGAAGGCAATCTTTGGGTGCTGAATAATAAAGTCGGGATAAGTTTTGCTAATCGCCAATTTGAACGAATTACTCATGATTTAGGAAATATTCAGACCGTATTGACCGATCACAGGAATCAAGTTTGGTTAGGAACACCAAATGGTCTATTTCTAATGGAAAATCAATCTGATGGAACAAAAAAATACCAACCAATTTCTCTGGGAAAAGATATCAATGTAATTAGTTTGTATGAAGATACTTTTGGAAATATTTGGATAGGAACTTTTGGTCAAGGATTGTACTGCTTGGCGGGAGGACAGACCAATAATAATTTCTCAAAAAATAAAATAAAATTTTTCTCTCAAAAGGATGGATTGCTTAATGATAATATTTTATCCATCGATGGTACCGAACATATGCTTTGGTTAGCAACCTTAGGAGGAGTATTTGAATTGGATTTAAACGAGGACATTTTTTTAAAAAGAAATAAATTTAGAAACTTCACACATGAAGATGGATTGGGTTCTAATTTTATTTACAAGGCATTTGTTTGTAGTACCAATCGAACATGGTTTGGAACGGACGGAAAAGGATTAAGTGTTTTAGAAAATGGAAAAATTAAGAATTATACCCAAGCGAATGAAGTTCCACTCAAAACTATTTATACCATCACAGAAGATCATCGAGGGAGTATTTGGTTTGGAACAGCAGAGCAGGGAATCTTTGAATTTGATGGAAAAAAATTTCATCGACTCAATGTAAAAGAAGGTTTCCGAGATTTAGAAATTACAAGTTTAGTAACCGATAGTTTGGGAAATATCTTGATTATTCATCCTTCTGGAATTGATATTCTTAATCCAGAAACTAAACATTTAATTTATTATGACGATGAAGTTGGATTAGAAGATTTAGAACCCGTGCTTAATTCTTTTTCTTCTGATAAATACGGTAATATTTGGCTAGGAGGCAAGGATAAATTAGTTCGTTATTCTGCCCTTAATGAAAAATTAGAAATTCACCCTAGAAACGTAATCGAAGGAATTAATGTCTTTTTTGACCCAATTGATTATCAATCAGTAAATCAATTTTCTCATACCGAAAACAATCTGGTTTTTAACTATGTAGGCCTTTGGTTTACTAATCCAGAAAAGGTAGCATATCGGTATCAATTAGTAGGCTATAATCCTGGGTGGATTTACTCCAAAGATAATCAAGCGCATTACTCGAATTTAAGTCCAGGGAATTATACCTTCAAAGTTTCCTCAACTGAAAATGGAGCTTTTGACGGCGAACCTATTACTAGTTATTCCTTTGAGGTTATTGCTCCATTTTGGCAACAGGCTTGGTTCATAATATTTGCAGTTTTATTTTTATTAGGTTTATTATATGTCTGGATGAAATGGAAGAGTCAACGTCTTCAAAGAGAAGCTGATTTGCAAAAAGAACGGATTGGAAGTCAACTTGAAGTTTTGAAAAGTCAGATTAATCCTCATTTTCTGTTTAATAGTTTCAACACGCTAATAACTTTGATTGAGGACGAACCTGAAGCCGCCACAGAGTATGTGGAGCATCTTTCTGACTTTTATCGAAGTCTGTTACAGTATCGAGAAAAGGATTTAATCCCATTGCAAGAAGAGTTGGAATTACTTCGCAATTTTAGTTTTTTATTAAAGAAAAGATTTGGTAAAAATATTCAAGTTGAAATTCCAAAGATCAATGGAAAAATAGCATTCATCCCTCCATTGACACTACAAATGCTGGTTGAAAATGCGGTGAAACATAATGTGATTTCAAGGAAAAAACCTTTGAAGATTTCGCTGAAAATAATGGATGATGAAATTTATATTGTAAATAATTTACAAAAAAAAATAACTAAGGAGAAATCAACACATTTTGGTTTGCAAAGCATTCAGGCTAGATATGATTTGCTTGGCGAAAAGCAAATGAGGATAGAGGAGGCCGGAGAGGAATTCAAGGTTGTTATACCAGTTTTAAATCAATGAAAATGAAAATAATCATCATCGAAGACGAGCCTAGAGCTGCTCAGCGGTTGGAAAAACTAATCTTGGAAATGGATAGCTCTATTCAAGTTCTGGCTCAATTAGATAGTGTGGAATCCGTAATAGAATGGTACACTTTAAAAGAGGAAGTACCAGACCTTTGGTTTATGGATATTCATTTAGCAGATGGTTCTGCCTTTGAGATTTTTGCTAAAATTACAATTTCACAGCCTATTATTTTTACAACCGCTTTTGACCAATATGCTATCCAAGCATTTAAAGTAAATGCTATTGATTATTTATTGAAACCTATAAAAAAAGAAGAACTAAAAAATGCTATTCAAAAATATAAATCATCACAAGAATCTGTCGTTTTTAATTATGCAGAATTAGCTAAGCATTTAGAAAGTGGAAACTCCAATAAGCTAAAACGATTTCTAATCCGAGTGGGACAAACCTTAAAGCCGATAGCAGTGAATGATGTTTCTTATTTTTATACTGAGAATAGAATCACTTTTTTATTTACCAAGAAAGGGAAAAGGTATCCTATAGAATATTCTTTAGATAAATTAGAGGAGGATCTGGATGGAGCTACTTATTTTCGAATTAACCGCCAATTTATTGTAAGAGTGAGTGCGATTACTAAAATGGTGGTAGTATCGAAATCACGGGTGAAATTATATTTGGATCCGGGTTCTGTAGAATCGATTGTAAGCACAGAACGCTCAGGAAAATTTAAAAAATGGCTAGTAGGAAACTGAGCATTTTTAAACAACCTCAATATTAATTTTTTACACAGTGTATTGAGTAAAGGTTAATTTTTTTCTAAATAATTCTTAAAAGAATCCTGTACCAACAGACCCGAATAATCCAAATACCCCACCAATGATTTCATTATTTTATACGCTAACTCTTCTAAAAGCATTTCAAGTTTGAGGGTGTTCTCTCTTAGTTTTACTAAAGCTTTTGGAGGGGTTTCCGCTATTTTCTGATATTCTTTGAGCGCATATTCTGATTCACCATTTTCTAATTGTTGAGCGACCAGTTCGTATTTGCGAATCAAGTTTTCCAATTGTTGCTTTTGATTATATTTTCCTTCTGAAATTTGATTTTTTATATTTCTAAAATCACTTTCTGATTCTCGGACTTCTAGTTCTAGTTCGTTCAAATCTATTCTTCCCATACTTTTAAATGGAATATCAAATCCCACTCCAATTGAAAAACTTTTGCGAAAATTATCTTCAGCATCATATCCATATTTGGCCTGGACAAAGCCTAAAGAAAATTTCGTTTTAGAGGACTCCCATTGATATTCCAACATTTGATTATACACCTTTGCGGATTGTACTTCAACCTGTGGATGAACAGTTTCAGAGGATTTTAAGCTTTGTAATAATATTTTTATATCCTTGATGGTTATCATTTTTTCTCCATTGAATTGAATTTTTTTACCGGTTGTAATATTACGGTTGATGTTGTTTTTATTAGTCAAAATAGCATTTTCTAAATCCATTATTTCCCTTTTGTTTTTCTGTCTATCATCTTCTGCTTCAATTAACTCTAAAACATCAAAATCATCTAATGAGATACTCCGTTGCAATAAAGTTACTTTGTCTTTCAGTAGCGTTGCTTGTTTTTTTTTGATGAATAAAATTTTTTTTATGAAAATATTATCAATTATCAAATCATACCTCTCTCGAATGGCTTGGTTTTTTGCCACTTCCAATTCTTTTTTTGACAGGTATCGAGCCGTTTCTTGAAATTGTCTTTGAGTTTTGACATTCCTTCTACTGTTAGGACTTACTCTAAGAAGGTATTCTTGTTTTCGCCAATCAAATTCATTGGTCTCTGTTCTCACTTCTAATTTTTCGACATAGGGCAAGTTATAAGAACGGGTATTCAGCTCGTAGAGCTTATTATATTGAAAGACTACCGATTCTTCATTTTTATAACTTTTTAAAAAATCATTAACTGAAATTTGCGCAAATATTATTATAGGAAGAAGGCTAAGAAGGCTTATTAAAATATATTTTCTCATAGAGATTTAGGTTTGATGAAAATTACTCAGTAGTTAATTTTACTTGATCTGTAATAATTTTAGCAGGTTTTTCTGGAGGCATAAAGGCTCTAATTACTTTTTGGTTAGGATTATCTTTTTTAACGGCTGATTTGAGTACCACTTTTTCTTTTTGTAAAAAATCATTTTCTGCAGGAATTTCAATTTGAATTTCTCGACCATAAGTTTTATAAGCAGGATTCTTTCGTAGTCTTTCAGGGATTTCAATTATTCTTGAACCCATACCTATAACTTTTCCCATACATTCGGATCTAGTTTGAACACCTGACATAACAGAGATGCTATCGCCCAAATTTACATTTAGTATCAAACTCTCTAATACATATGCTTTGACCTGTGTGGGATTTTCTTCATAAAATGTGATTAAAGTGGAATAAGCAGAAAACTGTTCGCCTACTTTGCAGAAAATCGTTCCTACCACACCATGACTAGGGGCAAAAATTGATAATTTATCTTCCTCTTTATTTACAAAACCCAATTCATTCTGCAATTTTTTAATCTGAATTTTGGTAGGATTATTAGAGGCATAGAGTTCGTTTTTTAATTTCTTAATTTGAGCATCAATTGGTTTTACCATTAATTTGAGTTCTTTTCTTAAGCCTTCAATTTTTATGGTACTTGGACTGTGACCTGATTTATCTTTGGCAGGTCGGATACTTTCTAAATCTTTGATTAATGATTCTTTGATGGAAATGTCAGATTCTAACTGAGCAATTTGAATTTGGATTTCCCTTTCTTTGGATGCTTTTTGAGCCTGCAATTGATGGATGGAAGATTTGACTCCTGCTTTCCATATTTCGGATTGAGATTCTAATTTTGCAATCTCATGACTTAAATCACTTTGGGTCAATTCCAAACTAGAACGAGTTACTTCCATCAATAAATCTCCTTTTTGAACTTTACTTCCAGGAGAGACATAAATATTTTCGATAGTAGAAGGATGCTCTAAACGAATTTCCATTTCCTTGTTTTCAGCAAAACCAAAGAATACAAAAGTTTCATTTCCGTATTGCCAATTGAACATCACCAAGGCAATCAAAATGATAATAAATGCAATCAAGTGAGCATTAATTTTTTTCATAATTAAACGTTTTCAGCTAGGCTCTCAAAATTGATTTTTATTGACTGAATGGTTCCTAATTCGGAAATAGCAGAATCGAGATGTTTGCTATCTGATTCATTTTTTAATTTTAAATGGTATTGATAAGTAATAACTTTTTCTTTTGGAGGTTCTTTGATATCTTTAATCTTGGGCTGGGAAATTTGAAAGCTGATTTGGGCATACCTCTTACAAAACTGGTTTAAGATGGATTCCACATCTGGCAATTCAGGAGAAGATTTTGGGAGGTCAAATTTTAAAATACCAGTCAAGGAGGTGGTAGAAAAATGAAATGGACTAAACTTTAAAATGAATGCAATTACACAAAATCCAATCGTTCCAACAATACCAATCGTGAATCCATAAACACCACAAGCTATTCCTGCGGCTAAGGAAGCAAATGTAAAAACCATGTTTCGGGGCGCTTTTAAATTAGTTCGAAATCGAATAATAGCCAATGCACCCAGCATGCCTAATCCTCTTGCTAAGCTATCTCCAATTGCTTGCATCACGGTTGCCGCAACGATGGCAACCAAAATTAAGGCTTGCAAAAAACCAATTGGAATGGTGACCTGCTCAGTGGTTTTATCATAGGTATAGGCAATTAATGAAGAGAGTAGGAATGCCAATAATACCGTAAAAATTATAGTTACGAAGGTAGGATTCTCTGTACTAGCTTGTAGTGATAAATAATCTAACATAATATTGTTATTTAATTTAGGTACTTAAATAGAATTATTTAATAATAGTGATTGGGACAGGGATTGTTTTTTCAAATTTTAAAAAAATGTACCTCTTATTGCTATTTACTTTATAGAGAATGAATTGACCTTACTTCTAGTTTGTATTATGTCAGACACTCCACTTTTAAATCTTAGCTATAGGCCAAATGTATTTTTTTAAAATAATGAATTGAAATATTTTTCATCGAATAAGGATAAAACTTGGTTGAATGGGTTCAATGATTAAGGAGATTAGAAATTATTTTAATCTCGAATTTTTTAATAAAAAAGGATATTATTATAAGTTGGAATGTGGGAGCTACCGTTATATCATCCTATTAAATTTTTATAAAATGATGAATCCTGAATGAGAAAAAATATAACTGAATGAGGAGTACTTAAAATGATAATCAGTTCAAACCCTTTTTATTCCCGTTCGGACAGGTTATTTTAGAAATGGGTTGATTTATCACTAACTTAGCAAACTAATCTGTACGCGAAAAACACCCTCTTATGAAAACCACTTTACTAAGATTCATTTTCACTAGCCTGATTGTACTTACTTATTCTCAAATTTCTTTTAGTCAATGTACGGCTGCCTTTTCTTGGGATGATACTAACCAGACTATTCAATTCTTTGATGAGTCTACTTCCCAACCAGGAGATCCAATCGTCTCATGGTTTTGGGATTTTGATGATGGTAATGCAACGTCAACCTTACAAAATCCAATTCATACTTTCTCAGATATTGACAAATTTGATGTGGAACTCACCATCACCACAGCAAATGGTTGTACTTCCGAAATTGAAATTAGAATCGAAATCTGTAATTTTAATCTCAATGTTTCAGTTGGTACTTGTAACGCCAATAATGAAGTTCCACTCAACATAAACGTAACAGATGTATTTGATAATGCCGATGAGATAGATATTTTAGTTGATGGACAGGTACTCCCCGGAGGTCCATATGAAATTGATGCTAGTAATCCGGTAAATGTAACCGTATTTGTTTTTGGCGATGGTCTACAACATGTGTTGACCGTCCAGTCCACAGATATTGAAACTTGTAACGCGAATTACACCTTTACCATTCCTGATTGTACTTCCAATTGTTTTTTAGGTAGTATGAGCGTTCAGTTTTCTGGCGGTGGAAATCATACCATCCAAGTTGGAGACGACTTTTTTAATCCGGTAAACACCACTATTGTTGTAGGAGATTTGGTCACCTTTGATTGGATTGGAAGCGGACACTCTACTACTTCCGATGCTACCTCTGGCCCCGATAGCTGGAATTCAGGAGTGATAGGTGCTGGTTCTACTTTTGATTTGAATATTATAAATCCCGCGGTTCATCCTTATTATTGTATTCCTCATGGAGGACCAGGTGGTTCGGGAATGGCGGGACAAATTATTGCGAATTGTCCGCCGAGCGGAAATTTTTCTTTAGGTATAAATTTTAATGCCACCATTGCCAATGCTGCTGGTTATGATGTTTTGATCGATGGAATAATTCAGCCCGGAAGTCCTTTCAGTTATAATGGTACTGGACCACAAACTGTTACCGCTGATCTAAGTGGAGATGGGCAAAATCATGTTATTCAAATTCGAGATGTTGCCGACCCAACTTGTATTGCGGAAAGAAATTTTTTAGCTCCTGATTGTGGTTCCGCACCTAGTTGTAGTATTGCCGTCTCAGCAATGGAAAGTGGAGCATGTAATGGAAATGATGAAGTTCCAGTTGAATTAACAGTTAACTCCATTAATGGAGGAGCAAGTGGATTTAGCGTAACAGTTGATGGTGCTAGTGCAGGTAATTTTACCTATGATCCTTCAGGCGTATCGGTGGTAACAATAAACGTGATAGGGAATGGCCAAAGCCATAACATAGTAGTTTCCGATATTGCAGATGGAACCTGCTCTGGAAGTGTTGCCATTACTACCACGAATTGTACCATTCCTTGTACGATTTCAAATCTTTCAGCTTCTACTGGAAATTCTATTACCCACACTGTTTTTGTCGAAGACTTTGTCTTCAATCCCGTCAATATTACCATCACCTCCGGAGATATCATCGAGTGGAACTGGACAGGGGAAATTGCCCATACCTCTACCTCAGATGCAGAATCAGGAGCCGATAGTTGGGATAGTGGATTGCTCAATACCGGGGCGACTTATCAAAGTCCTATATTATCAGCCGGTGTACATCCTTATTATTGTATTCCCCATGGTGCAGCTGGCGGAATAGGAATGGCTGGTGTGGTCACAGTGCAAGCAAACTGTACCAACGGAGAGGTGAGTGTAGCAGTTAATTTCACAGAAACAGGTGGAAGCTTTAATGGTTATAATATTTTTGTTGATGGAACACTAACTCCTAATAGCCCTTTTTTATATGACCCTTCAGGAAATAATAATGCATCCGTCTCTATCATCGGTGATGGTCAAAGTCACTCAATAGAAGTGAGAGATGTAGATGATTCAACTTGTTCTTCCTTAATTAATTTTACAACGCCCAATTGTAACGCGCCAACTTGTCAATTGACAATGAGCGCCACAGAAAATGGACCATGTAATTCAAATGATGAAGTCCCCGTCGACCTAACGATAAATGATGTCGGAGGCAGTCCCAGTGGTTTTTCTATCACAGTTGATGGAAATAATATTGGCAATTTCCAATACAGCGGAACAGGTACAACAAACCTCACCATCGACGTAGTGGGAGATGGTCAAAACCATACGATAGTAGTAACGGATATAGATGAGTCGACCTGTACGACTTCCGCAAATTTAACCACCACCAATTGTATAATTCCTTGTGAATTATCTGCCTTAAATTTAAGTACAGGCAGCTCGACGACCCAC
>CALKJE010000160.1 GCA_937995675.1 uncultured Saprospiraceae bacterium | reverse complement strand
ATAGTCGTCCCGATTACCCGTCCACGAAGATCATCGATTGGCGGATGAATGCCTCCCCAAATTCTTGATAAACTGCATTGATCGGCGGCATCGCGATAAGTTGCCCATTGTAAATTTATTCTTTGCGAAGGACCATCTTCGAATACCAAAAACTCATCTGCTTCGGCAACAAAGACGCCCATTCCTCCTGGAAAATATTCACTTCCTGTAAAGGCAGTCAGTACTTCTGCGGCCGCTCGACTAAAGGTAGAATGTCCAGAGACATATCCTGCGAAGGGCGGTGTAACAAAAGTTGGACGTTGGTAGGGCCACCAATTTCTAGCTAAAATCCAATCAACTCCAGCCTCATCAATCATAGGGTTTGGGACAAATCCTGGACCTCGCCAAGCTTTTAATTTTACCAATCCAATATTTTCATTAAAACCTCCTGCCAGTATATCTCCTTCTTCTACAAGTTCAATATATCCTGGAATTAAAGGAATTCCTCTTGGATCAAAATTGGGTAAAGAAAGATCACTACTTTGGCCCAACTCGGCCATGCCTCTTATTACAGACACGGGACGAATATAATCATACCAACCTTTGATTCCCCAAACGGATACCGCCACGTCGTGCATCGTTCCACCTAAAGCAAAATAGGTTTTTATATCCCATTCTAAATCATCTAAGACCTCTCCTGTTCCCATAAATCTCTTTTCCAACATTGGATGATCATTGATTTCATTTAGGATGGTAAACCAATGCCCAGGAGGTGTTTCTGAATCGGGACCATCTGCCCAAAACTCGGCAAGTACTCGTGTGTAATCACCGCGAAGTACTAAATTCGGTTCGTATGGCTGACCTGTAATTGGATTTAAATCTCTTCCTTGTCCTGGATCACCACCATCATAAAAATTATAAAAAGCAGGATAATCTTCTAATTCTGTTGGATAAAACTGAACGTTACCACTGGCTCCAGGAGAGATATCCCAAACGGTCGAATCTCTAGCACTCAAATGTGAAGACCAAACACTCACCAAAGAAAAATTCCATTTATAAAAATCATCTAAACCACTCGCACCGTTGGCATCAATGTAAACTGGAGAGCCTGGATTATGGTAAACATAATATTCGTTTCCGTCTCTAAAATAGATTTCTAAATCGTCTTCCGATAATGAAAAAGGAGTTACTCTACCCCATTCTGCTCCAACAAATTCAGGTGTCCCTTGACCTTGAGGATTTCCAGCTTGATCGATAAATTGCCCAAATCCAATCGGTTGCCAACGATTAAAATCAACAAGATCCGGATTTCCATTTCGTGCGATAAAAAGGTCTGGATTGGATGGCTCATAAAATAGATTCGCATAATCTTCCAATTCATTAGAAAAATCTTCGGCTCCAAAAGCAATAACTTGTTCAGCAATATAATTTCCTAATTGCGCATTTCCACAATGATATTGTGTTGAGGTAATTAAAGTATCGTATCCAAGTTCTATCATCAAGTCTCCAATATTTTCTTCAATGATATCCTTACCCGGTGCATTGCGAAAACGAAACTTTATCAATCGATACATGGCATAGCTTATGACTTCTTCCCGTGCAGCTTCAATATCTTCTGGCAAATCAGGCGCAATAAAAGGAACGCTAAAATTTTTTACGCTTTTTCCAATCAAATACGGTTCTGCATCTGGTTCGAAAATAGCCCAAGCGTCATACATGGCTAAGGAGCTATGGTACAAATTTCGGGCATGAACGGTTGGGCGAGCAAAGTCATTCCGAATGGATTCGAGGACTTCTTCGTTCCACTTACGTGCAATAGATTCTTGAGCAGAAATGGTTGTTCCAAAGAACAAGACAAAAAGGAGGAGTGTAAATGTTTTATTCATAGCAAATACTTTTGCAGCTAATTAATCGCTTTATTAAGGTCGTAATTAGGGTAAATAGTTCTATTGCAAAATAGTATTTTTTTTTCAATATAGGAGTTGGTTGAGAATGGGAACGTTGGTTTTTTTTTAATCGGGGGTATGGGATTGGTGATTTTTAAGTTGGTGGGTCATGATTATTAATCAATATTTTATTTTTTTTAACACAAAGGCATATAGGGCACATAGCACTACTATCGCGGTATGCTAACGCGATTGTCCTATGGCTTCCCGAATCAAGTTCGGGACGGATTATATGGTAAAAAAAGTTTGATTAAAATTTTAAAATCTCAAATTTTATTTCACAAAAAATCCTTTTCCGTAATTTTCTGACACATAGTACCCACCAAATTCGAGCGGAATAATTTTTCGGGTGTTGACTCCAGCGGGTAACCCTAGAGGTGTATATTTTCCGAAGGTGTTTTTTTCTGAATCAAAGCCATCGATTTTACCACCGCTATTTCCTTTGCTTTTTCCAAATTCTGTCAGATAATCATGATGGTTTCCGATGAATATAATTTCTCCAGATTCAGTTACGGAAAAATCTTGGATACTACTCCACTGTGCTTGATCAGGTAAAGGAATACCTGTGAATTTTCCACCATCTGATAAGAAAAGCATAGAGCGTAATTCGCGGATCTCTCTTTGATCAGCTATTACTTCAGGATTATAAAGTTTGAAGTCTTCAACTTTTTCTATTTTGGAAAAATCTGCATAAGAAGCAAACTGTTTTCTGAATGCAGGTACTTGTGTCTTTAATTTATCCAATCCGGCAAAAGGCATATTTTTTCCAAAAAAAGTATTAAAAATAATAGGTTCAGGTTGTTCATTTTTATCAAAATCTCCGACAAATAATTTAACCGGCTCTTCAGGAGAAGCTTTCCATTTAAAGTTTTCACCGGCATTTCCAGCAAGAATATCTACTTTTCCATCCCCATTAAAATCATGTAAATAAATAGCATTCCACAATCCACCGGTATTGAGTAATCCTAGATCTTTTGAGCGATAAACCAACTTTCCCTCTCCTTGATTTTCGAGAATACTGATGGGTGTCCAATCTCCACAGAAGATAAGGTCCAAGTCACCATCTTGATCATAATCTACCCATTGACTATCTGTAATCATTCCATATCGCTCTTTGTGAGCCAACTCAATTCCAAAACCGCCTTTGTTTCGAAGAATAAAACTAAAAGGAGAAAGTCCATAATAACCGGGCATAGATCTTCCACCAACAAATAAATCATCAAAACCATCTCCATCATAATCACCCACTGAAACGGATCCTCCATTCGTATGTGGAAGAGAAACGGGTAACCGATTTAAGTTTCCTTTTCCGTCATTGAGATAAAGTCTATCCTCTAATTCTTTTGATAATTCTTTATGTACTCCACCACCACTGACTACATATAAATCCAAATCTCCATCTCCGTCAATATCTATCGTTGCGGCATCTACATCTTCGTATTTGGTGTCTCGATCAAAATCCACATTTTTAATTTTTTTAAAACCTTTTCCAGTTCCAAAATAGATTTCTGAAGCTTGAAATTGTGCACCACCACGAAACATATCTTTGATACCATCTTGATTAAAATCTGCATACACTACTGCCGGTCCTTCACGGGACAACAGCTCTGGCATCAGTTTTTCTACATTAAAATCTTCATAATTATTTTCAAAATGCTTACTAAACGGCGCTATGGTCGCTTTCACCATCTCTGGTTTTTGATAGCGATGATTCTTTAAGTTTGAAGCTTTTTCAAGAACATGTAATTGATTTAATTTTAGATCTAAAAATTCAGATTCTGTGGCATCCGGCCAAATGACCGTTACCTTTTCAATTGCACTGATTGTTCCTAATCCAAAATAAACTTGATGGGTACTAGATGATTGGTAGCCTCTTGTATTGATTAAGGTATTTTCAATAATTCCATCCTTGGTTTGGACTTTCACCTTGGCTCCTTTAACGGTATGTTTATTAATTTTATCGACCAATTTAAAACTGATAAAATTTTGTTGGTTGCCTTTTTTATTTTCTAATAAACTAGCTTCTTGATTAATATTATTTACCATAATATCCAGATCACCATCTTGATCAAAATCCGCATAGGCTGCTCCATTAGAAAAACTTGGTTTCCCAACAAAAGAGTTAGAAAGCTTTGAAAATCGCAATGGTGACTCTTGAAAAAACAAAATATTTTGCAAAGGCTCAGAAGGCATATTTTTCATGACCGTGGCAAGACCTTCATCAGATAGACCACTTTGGATAAAGTCCGCTTGTTGGTTTATATAATTGATATAATCTAAATCATTGGGTCGATTAACAATTCCATTAGTCACAAAAATATCCTTGAGTCCATTATTATCAAAATCTTGTAACAGACCAGACCAACTCCAATCGGTCGCATAAGTATTGGTCATCAAGGCAATATCTGAATAATGTAAATCGGGGTTTTGAATTTGTAGATGGTTCCGAGCATATTGATCTTCAAAACCGAACTCATTTCGAATTTTAAAAATTTGATCCGTATCCTCACCTCCTGATTTCATCGCTACCGTTTTGTCAAAAGGCAACATATCCGTTGTAAAAATATCAACCTGACCATCGTTATTTAAATCCGAAGCATCTACGCCCATGGTAAATTTAGAACTGTGGTTGAAAAATTTATTAAAGGATTCCGTAAAGGTTTTGTCTCCATTATTAAGATATAAATAATCATTTTCATGAAAATCATTTCCAACATAAATATCGACCTTCCCATCTTGATTAAAATCTTCGGTTATGATTCCTAATCCATACCCAAGTGCAGAGCTGTAGATTCCAGCCTTCGATGTTACTTCTACAAATTTACCATCTGCCTCATTCAACTTATTTTCGTAAAGTCGATCTCCCGCCAAATCATCTCGTACTTTTCGACGTTCAATTTTTCCATAGCTCCGAACCGAGTGAACCGAATGATTTAAAAGATAAACATCTAAATCTCCATCTCCGTCATAATCGAAAAAAGATGCATTGGTGGAATAACCTGAAAAATCCAAACCATAAGCCGCGGCACTTTCTTTAAAGGTCAGATCACCTTGGTTGATATAAAGAAGGTTATGTGTTTTTTCTGATGAAATCGGACTTACTTTACAAACATAAATATCCAAAAGGCCATCTCCATTGACATCGTCCATCGTCACACCAGTCGACCAATTTGTCAAAGGGGCAATACCACTTTTTTCAGTTATATTTTCAAATTTTAATTCTCCTTGGTTTAGATATAATTGATCCGCAGATTGATTCGCGGTCATAAAAACTTCTTCTAAACCATCATTATTTAGATCGCCAACTGCTACTCCTCCTCCATTATAATAATAAAGATATTCTAGAATATTTAAGGCTGGAGTTGGATTTAGTTGATTGGTAAAATCAATGCCCGTAGTTGCCGATCCTAGTTCATTAAAAATCATTGAAGTTTTCTCAGAACTCTTTCCACCTCCGTTTTGCGGAGCATCGCTTTGACAAGCGGTAAATAGAAGGAGGATGGAAAATATAGTGGTTAATTTCATGGTTGAAATGTTGAAGCGCTGCGCTTGTTGAATTGTTGAATCGTTGAATTGTTGAAAGTTAAATCATTTAAAAGCCAAAAGCTCTTAATGGTTCTCCGCTGACATTTACTAGGACGGAATTATCTTTAATTAAAAAACCTCGGATCTCCCCTTTAATCATTAGGCCTTCGCCATTTTTATTAAAACTAAATTTTCCATTCCCTTCATTTTCAATAAACTGTCCATAACTTCCATCGTAAATTCCCATCTCTGGAAGTACCCGAAAAAGATTGCCACCGAACAGTAAATCGAGATCTCCATCTCCATCAAAATCATGGGCTGCCGTTGCATATACTGGACTAAATTGCACTTCCGAAGGTAAATCAGCAGCCGTAAATTTAAAGCCACCTTCATTGATTAATAAAACCGTTTTTAATTGATCGGTCACTAGTACGGAAGCTTCGGCTAATTCTTCTGGCGAAAATATCTTAGTAATATCTGCCGATTTAAAAGATTCAAAATCTGGAAAGCGTTTTTTCAAACCTTTCATTTGATCAATCAAAATATGTCGTAAAGCATATGGATAATCTTTGCCATTTTCCGCATTAAAACTCATTACACCTTCGGGCATTCCGTTGCGATCAAAATCAGAAAAATATAATTTTAGTGGATGATCTTTTGATGCTGAGAAACGACTGTTCTCTCCGAGGTTTCCCGCAAGGATATCTAAATCTCCATCCTGATCTATATCCACCAGTTGTAAAGAATTCCACCAGCCACTTACTGGGATATCTACTTTTAAATTCGATTTTTTATAAACGCCATTTTGTTTTTTATAAATTTGAATATCCATAAATTCTCCGACCAGAATCAATTCCAATTCTTGATCGCCATCTAGATTTGCAAAACGCGCATCGGTGATCATTCCCACATTTGTTAATTCCGGCCCAAGGTCTTTGGTAGCATCTTTAAAATTTCCTTTTCCATCATTGACTAAAAAATAGCCAGAACCAGGCATTCCAAATTTCCCAATTTTAATCCGTTCTCCTAAAAATAGATCTTCATCACCATCTCCATCAATATCTGCATGCGCTACGGCGCCCGTACTCATTTTTATATTGTCAGCCGGAAATTTCTGAGGAGATAATTTAAAGGTTCCATTCCCTTCATTTAAAAGTAGATGATCATACAGAAAAGTAGAAAAAGTAGAAAGTTCCACTCCTCCACTAGCAAGAAAAACATCTAAATCTTGATCGCCATCTGCATCAAACAATATGGCTTTAGTATGTTCTGCTTCTTTTATTTTAGTTAGATCGCTAATTCCTTCAAGCTTGCGATAAGTGCCGTTTGAATTCCCTAGATGAATCTCTGTTTCAAAACCTTTAGCACCTGGAAAGACAAGATCCATCTCACCATCTCCATTTAAATCGCCTTGCACCATTTTGCCACCTTCATTACTTCGCATGTGATATACCAACCGTTCTCGATTAAAGTCAACAAAATTGTTTTCCTTTTTTTCATAGGTTAGCGGTGATGGTATTTCTTGAAAGACATTGGCAGCATCTTTCGCTGATAAATTTTCTTTTTTACCTTCTGCTTCTTTCACTTTAATGGTTTGGTTGGTCGGAACGCCATTTAAACGATTAACCACTCCAGATGGCCATTGAACTTCTACATCTACTGTGGCTGCATTCCCGACTCCGATATTGGGTCGGTAGTCCATACTTGATTGAAAACCTCGGGCCGGAATATTTTCATATTGAAAAAGTCGATCACCAGTTGTCACTCGAATCGTTGCACCAAAACCAAAATGATTTTCTTTGTTTCCGAGGAGTTCTAGTTTTAAAAAATTATTGGTTGTTCCATTATTATTATTTTCA
Source organism: uncultured Saprospiraceae bacterium (assembly GCA_937995675.1). Taxonomy (GTDB): domain Bacteria; phylum Bacteroidota; class Bacteroidia; order Chitinophagales; family Saprospiraceae; genus JALZUU01. The sequence goes on along the minus strand of CALKJE010000160.1, from coordinate 1,767 downwards.
AAAAAGTAAGCAGCACTATTTACATTATTGACAATTAAATCCAAATCTCCGTCGTTGTCCAAATCTCCATAAGCCGAACCATTCGAAAATCCAGATTGCCACAATCCGCTGTCTTCGAATTTTTCAAAATTTAAACCATCGGTATTTCTATAGGCATGATTTTCTACGGGATTGGAAGGAATGATATCAATCAATTCTTTATAGTTGACTCCTTCTTCTGTAACGATGGCTTTCATCACGGTTTCGTTGGCGATATAAGCCAGGTAATCTTGGTTGGTTAGATCCTTATAAATTCCATTCGCGACGAAAAGGTCTTTAAATCCATCATTGTCCATATCAAAAAATAACGCACCCCAACTCCAGTCAGAAGCTTCTACACCAGATTTTCTTGAAATTTCACTAAAAGAATTATTACCATTATTTCTTTGTAAAACATTACGATTAAACTGATGGTGGTAACCATTTTTAACATTGTATTGATATTTGTCCCAGCCTTCAAAAGTTGTCACCGTTTTAAGTCGTTCATATTCGTTTGGAAGCATATCGGTTACAAACAGATCGGCGTTTCCATCATTATCAATATCTGCCGCATCCGCTCCCATAGAAGCTGCACTGGTCGATTTCATTTGTTGCTCTAGGTCTTCTTTAAAGGTGCCATCTTGTTGGTTAATATAGAGATAATCCCTTTCGAAAAAGTCGTTAGAAATAAAAATATCTGGCCAACGATCATTATTAAAATCACTGATCGTAATACCTAAGCCAAACCCGATTACACTCCCGTAAATCCCAGCAGCTTCGCTGACATCGTAGAATTTCCCATCTCGATTTTCCATCAATTTATCTCCTCCTAAAAGGTCTCGTTTGGGTCGTTCATTTTTTTTGAGATTAAAACTTCCGATCGCTTGATAAGAGTTATTGAGAATATAAACATCAAGATCGCCATCACGATCGTAATCGAAAAAATTAGCGTGGGTGGTGTATCCTTTGTCGTTTAGATTATAGGCCGTGGCAGATTCGACGAAAGTCATATCGCCTTGATTGATAAAGAGTTCATTCTCTTTATTGTCTCCTTTTATATCACCAGAATTACAAAGATAGATATCTAATAAACCATCCTGATTGACATCGGCAAAAGAGACACCTGTAGACCAAGACTTTTGTCCACCAACCCCTGCTTTTTCGGTAATGTCTTCAAATTCAAAATTTCCTTTATTTAGGAATAATTTATTTGTTGACTGATTAGAAACAAGATATACATCAATCAACCCGTCATTATTGATATCTCCTAGACCAACACCGCCGCCGTTATAAAAATTTCGGTATTTGTAAACATTGAATTCTGGAGTAGCTGTCAAGTTATTGGAAAATTCTACTCCGATACTTTCATTGTCTTTCAAAGAAAAGAGCGGTCCAGTGGCTGCGTCCTCTTGGCAAGATGTAAGAAGTAATAAGAAAGTGAGGAAGATAAAAAGCTTGTTTATAAATCTCATACTATGTCGGTCAACGAAGTTTGTATTTAAAATTTTATTAAAAGATCGTTCAAAAAAAGTGGATTATTTAGAATCATTAAATCAAGTGTGTCTTTTTGCAGCCCGCACCTCTAATCTCCGCAATACTGCGGAGCAGGCTATAAAGGAAGCCTAGCCCGCTGACACACTTTAGGAACATTCTCCTTATTTCGAATCATTAAATCCATATCCATCGAGTTCTCTTAAATCTTCTATTAATACTCTGACATCTTTATCATCAATAGGATATAATTTTATC
>CALKJE010000159.1 GCA_937995675.1 uncultured Saprospiraceae bacterium | reverse complement strand
GAAGTCAACATCATCGGTGCGTGCGTCTTACCTGCTACGTGTGCATCAGGTACAGTACCTGCACCTGCGCCACCTTTAGGCGTCCACTGTTGTGCACCTGCAGGACTCTTGGTCAATTCCCACTCGTACCCAAAAAGGTGATTAAAATAATCATTGGTCCATTGTGCAGGCTTGGTCGTCCATGCTCCTTCTAAACCACTAGAGATCGTATATTCCGCATTTCCTGTACCAAAGCTATTCTTCCATCCCATACTCATTTCTTCCATCGCAGCACCAGCTGGTTCTGCTCCAACATATTTTTCTGGATCAGCAGCGCCGTGCACTTTTCCAAAAGTATGACCACCAGCAATTAATGCTACGGTTTCTTCGTCGTTCATCGCCATTCGACCGAAAGTTTCACGAATATCACGAGCCGAAGCCAAAGGATCAGGATTTCCGTTAGGACCTTCTGGGTTTACATAAATTAATCCCATTTGCACTGCCGCCAATGGCTGCTCCAGTTCACGGTCACCTGTGTATCGCTTATCGTCTAACCATTCCGCTTCAGATCCCCAGTAGATATCTTGTTCAGGTTCCCAAATGTCTTCTCGACCACCAGCAAAACCAAAAGTCTTAAAGCCCATTGATTCTAAAGCACAGTTTCCAGTTAAAATCATCAAATCAGCCCAAGAAAGACTTCGACCATATTTTTGTTTGATCGGCCAAAGCAATAATCTGGCTTTGTCCAAATTGGCATTATCCGGCCAGCTATTTAGGGGAGCAAATCGGTGAGAACCTGATCTTGCACCACCACGACCATCTGAAGTTCTATAGGTTCCTGCACTATGCCAAGCCATCCGAATAAACAACGGCCCATAATGACCATAATCCGCCGGCCACCAGTCTTGAGAATCTGTCATCAAATCATAAAGATCTTGCTTTACAGCCGCTAGATCTAATTTACTAAAAGCTTCCGCATAATTAAAGTCTGCATCCATTGGATCAGACAGGTCAGAATTCTGTCGTAGAATATTTACCTTTAATTCATTAGGCCACCATTCTCGGTTTGACATTCCATTTCCCGCCGTTTTTCGAGCGGACATTCCACCAGTAAAAGGACATTTCCCTCCGGCATTTACGTTATAACTATTTTTACTATCCATAATGTGATTGTTTTTTTCTGCGAATATAAGGCTTAATTTGGGTAATTGGGTATTGTATTATCTTATTCTAGTATAGATAGAAGCTATTTAAGTTTTATTTAGAATAAGTTTTGATGATTTTATGGATAAACACTTTGTTTACACCATTTTTTCGGTATTTTCTATTTATTCGATTTAATAAAGGGCTACTAAATTATAGTGTTTTAGGCATACGTTAACAAGTCGACTGACTTCTAATCCAACACCCGTCCCCGCACATAAGCCGGCATATCCTGATTATACAAATAATGATATAGATTATAAAACAGCATATAATCAATTCCGTTCCATTCCATATGGATACCGTAAGGATTTCCGGCCTGAGCATAATTAGGATATACCCAACGATTATTAGAAAACCAGCCAGGAGGAGCCTCACAATCAAGCATGCCATAACAAGGTCCGCCAGGAGGGGCAGTTTCTAAGAATTTGTCTAGATCTTCTCTCTTTATTTTTTCATGAAGTGGAACATCGTTGACCACCGAGTAAGCCAGCGCAAACATCACCCGATCACTTTTAAGACTTCGCTTAGCTATTTTCTTATTATTCCAAATACCTGAACTAACAACATTCGAAAGTATCAACCAATGATTACGATCTGCTTGAGCCCAAAATGCCCAATCAAAAGTAGAACGAGCCATCCACCCTATACTACGAGTACTTCCGTTCTTGTATTCTTTTTTAGAAGCGGCATTCGTAAGTCTGACCGCCGTTTTTTGGAATAGATTATTAAATCCTCTAAAATCTCCTCCCCATTTATTTGAAATTTTCACCCCATCAGGACCTCTTAATTTCCATTTATTACGGAGACATAATTCCATAATCTTTTTCGTTTGGTCCGAAACCATTTTGCCAAAAGTCTGGGTAGAATCTTGATAGAATTGATCAGGAACTAGCTTATGAATTAAGGAAAAACCAAAGAACAAACCAATAACTTGATCTTGACTTGTAAACTTCCCACTATCACTATTTACAGGGCCACGGTTTTTATGACAAGAGTAATCGGAACTGACGCATTCTACTCTATTTCCATCTTCACTAGAAAATCGCAATCCATCTTTTGCTTTAGGATCTTTGTAAAAATCTACTGGGATATCATCTCTTAAAAAAAAGCCATCCCATTCTCCGACTAAACCAAACTTTTCTTCCGCCCCCTTGTCCAGACGAATCACCGCCGACAACGCATAATGTAACTCTCTGGCAGTGGCCTCAAATTCACTGATTTTTCCTTCTCTTGCTAAGTTTGCATACTCAAGGGCCAGCATCCCAAGATAGAATCCTTGGAAGGCCGTAGCATCGCCCCAGTTCATTTTTCCTCTTCCCGGATGCGTACTACATTGGGTCTTCATCACCCAATCTTTCTCACAATTAGATTCAAAGTTCCGTCCATCTGCTGGAATACTTTGACCGAGGTCAGGACCTACCGAGACAAAGCCGGCAGTGCCATCTGTCCCTAAAAATCGGTTTCGATAATCCCAGTATTTTTTCTGATAGGCAGCATAATCTTGAGCGTAAGTATTTCCAAAAGAAAATAGTAAAATAAAGGTAATTAAGGTGCGCATATTAGGTTGTTGAGTTTTGAGTTATTGAGCTTGCCTGACGGCAGACAGATTAGTGGGCTTTAGATCAATTTTTCACTTTATAAATCTCTTTAGTTTTCAAAAGATTGATGGCGTTCTGGCTGAGGCCGTGAACGGATGTTGAAGCAAATAAAGCGGTCTGATCATAAAATAAAAAGACCACAGGAGCTTCTTCAATTAAGAGTTGATCCATTTGTTGATATAAATCATATCGAATCAAATCATCATTTTCTTTTAAGGCTGCCTCATAGAGTTGATCAAATTTGGCATTTTTAAAACGCGTATAATTTGGGGGTGCTGGATTCTTTGAGTAGAAAACAGTAAAAAAACTTTCCGCATCAGGATAATCCATAATCCAAGAAGCTCTAAAAAAGGCTACTTGTCCTTTTGTCATCATTTGCCGAAGCGTAGCAGATTCTGCTAATTCAATTTTTATTTTAAAACCAAGATTTTCCCATTGCTTGGCAGCAAAGGTGCATAGATCTTCATAATCAGCTGTGGTATGCAAAGTAATGACTGGTAAACCTTCTCCGTTAGGAAAACCAGCTTCTTTCATTAAGGATCTTGCTTTATCTGGATTATAGGTATATCCTGGAGCGGCCATCGCATCAAAAGAAGGAAGTCCTACCGGCGTAAATCCAGAATTGGCAGGAACACCCACATTATTTCTTAAAGTTTGTAACATCAAGGCTCGATCAATTCCATAGTTAAGTGCTTGTCTAATTTTTTTCGCTTTAAGGGGATTTTCCGCTTCTCCAAAATTGAGATTGATTCCTAGATACTCTGAATTAAGGTATGGTGATTTTATAAATTGTATTTTATCTGCTTTAGCAGGATGTATCGTTCCATCTTTAGTGATTAATTCATTAATATACGAAGATTCTAGGCCAGAAAAAAAGTCTATATTTTCTCTCGATAATTCTAAATAAGCCGTCTTCCGATCGCCCATAAAACTGATTCGTATCCCATCTACCTTTGGTAAATTCCTTTCAAAATATTGCTCATTTTTTGATAAAAACAAGGATTGATTTTCTATCCAACGTTTAAACTTAAATGGCCCAGTTCCAACCGGATTACTTCTAAAGTCTCGTCCATAAAATTCTACCGCTTCTCGAGGCACCACCGAACAATATTGCATGGATAACATTCCCAAAAATGGTCGAAACGGTTTGCTTAATTTTATGATAAAAGTATCTACTGCTGGAGCTAAAAATGGGTCGTCTTCTAACACCTTTCCTTTGAACACCCAGGATCCAGGTGAGTTTACTTTGGAGTCTAATAATCGATTAAAGCTATACTTTACATCATTTGCTGTAACTACCCTATTATCATTATTTTTAAAGCATTTATTATTATGAAAAAATACATCATTTCTAATAATAAAAGTATAGGTTAAACCATCTTCAGAAACTTTCCAATCAGAGGCTATCGCCGGACGAACATTTAAAGAATCGTCCAATTGAACCAATCCATTGTATAAATGATCTACTGCCCAAATATTGTTCTGAGCACGAGCAAAAGCTGGATCAAGCGAGGTAATATTTTTATGTTGATTATAATGAAAAACGGTACGAGTATCTCTTGTTTTTTCACCAGGTTGGCAAGAAAATAATAGAGAAAACAGCATGGATATTAAGCAAAAGCGGAAAAGCATTTTTTGCTGTAAAGATAGGAAAATAAGTTATGATTAATGGAACGAAGAATGCTTGGTAAGACCGTTCCCTATTCGTATCGAATCCAATCAACTTCTAAACTAAAAGCTCCTGCTTGTTTACCTGCGATTAAAAATCCTATTTGTTGTAAATTTTCAGTTTTAATCTCCCCATATTCCGGATAGATTCTTCCCCTAAATGTCGGTTGAAAATCTTTGGTCGACAAGTCAATTTCAGCCCATTTATCTTTTTTTGTTTCGAAATCTAAGGAATATGCAATACCATCAAAATTTCCTGAAGGACGCATTCTAAATTTATAAACTTTTCCATCTCCTTTTACACGAAGAACCATTTTTTTAAATGGTCCTACTTCATAATTTTGAGGAGTAGTTCGAATCGAAGCAAAGCCACCGTTATTTTCCAATGAAACTCG
>CALKJE010000158.1 GCA_937995675.1 uncultured Saprospiraceae bacterium | reverse complement strand
ATTTATAAGGTAAAAGTGAAAACGTTTTTTAATTTTGTTTTCTATGAAAAAAATCTTTTTCTTTTTACTGTGTTGTACAATTGGAATCAGTATTCCTACAACAGCACAATCTCCGTATCATCTTAATTGGAAAAAGGAGATCCCTTATGTTTCTACAGCGGTAGGTTTGAACCTCTCTGGTGCTTACCTTGCGAGTCAGTTAGAATTATTGACACCTTTAGAAATTGCTAGTTTGAATGCTCAAAATGTCAATTCCTTTGATCGATTGGCGACGAAAAATTATTCTACTGGTTTTGCCCGAGCGAGTAATGGACTTGAAATTGCGACTCAGTTAGCGCCTGTTTTATTTTTGACAGGAGAGAAAACGCGTAAGCATTTTGGTCAAATTATGATCCTATATTTAGAAGCTTCTTTTATTAATACTGGAGTGACCATTATTTCTAAAATGGCGTTTCGTCGAACCCGACCTTTTGTTTATAATCCAGCCGTATCCCTAGAAGATAAGCTAACTCGCACGGCACGAACTTCTTTAATCTCTGGCCATACTTCTACCGCGGCGGTTGGTTCTTTTTTTGCAGCCAAGGTTTTCTCAGATTTTTGTCCTGATAGTAAATGGAAACCAGTAGTTTGGGGAGCTGCTGCTGTGATACCGGGAGTGATGGGATATTTTCGAGTTGCAGCAGGAAAGCATTATCCGACCGATGTGATTGCAGGTTATTTGGTAGGGGGAACGATTGGATTTTTAGTCCCTCATTTGCATCGTAAAAATAAAAACAAAGATGCAAAACTTAGTTTTGATCTTGGATTCAATTCAATGAGAATGGTTTATCAATTTGGAAGATAGGGAAGTGCTGGTTTTAAGAACGAGCTTGAAAGGCGTCAAGTAGTTTACTCAAATATTGCTTGCTGGTTTCTTTTTGGTAGCCACCTAATTGTAAAACTGTTTTGTCAATAATATTAATATCAAAAATCTCGTATCGAAATTGATGGGATTTACCAGAAGTTAGTTCTTCACGTTGGGCAGTTAATAATTTTAATTCCGAAGAAGAAATATTATTGTAGTTTCCAATATCTACATAACGGCTCATTCTTTTTTCAGTAGCAATTAAGGCATTGGTAAGAATGGAAAGATCTGCGGCGGCGTCTGCTAAAATACTTCTTTGCAGATTGATTCCCTCAATCGCTTGTTTTCTTTCTCTTTTGATTTGATGATCTTCTTTGTCAATAGAATAATAATCCTCGTCAATATCTTTATTAAAAAGTTTGACGGTTTGTAAATGGACCTCTGTGAGCGCTTTCATCGGTTCGATGATGTTTATAAATTTTTTGGTTAGTACTCGATAATAGGCACGTTCTCCAGCCAGTGATTTTTTATCTGGATCTTTTTGATTGGTTAAAAATAGACGACTAAATCGACTGACCACTTTATGTTGAATAGCTCGAGTCTCACTCAAAAGTTTTGAAAAACTAGTTGCTTTTTTTTGGAATAATTGCAAACTATCCAAAACTTGATCCAGTGATTCTCTAGAATTCTTAAAACGTTTATCATGAATATTTTCTTCAAAAATATTCTCTTCTTTGGAAAAATTCTGAGGAGTCTCTTTACCAGTATCCTTCCTATTTGGCTGATTACCATTGGATTCGAAAAAGTCTTCGTATGGATTTTCTGGTGTCATTTTTTAAATTAATAGTTGGTCTTAGAGCTTGATTAAACTTCCATTAATTGGTTGAAATTGGCAAATTTCATTCTGTATTTCGTTAAAAAGCCTCGTCGATGCTACGGCATCGCCTACGTTTTTTGCCTCATTCAGAATGAAATTTCCTCAATTTCACACAATCATGAAAATTTAAACAAGCTCTTATTTTTTAACAAATGAGGAATTGATTTAGTTTGTTTCTCCTTTGGGATTTAAATTAACTTTTAAAGAGTATCAGGAGTTAGAATTCTATTTAATAATAAAAAAGGGCTTTAGAAAATGCTTCTTGCCGCTTGCTTCTTGCTCTCTTCTATCGCAAATGAAGCTTGCAGATTGTGTTTGGTTGTGAAGCAAGAAGCAAGTAGCAAAATTACCCAAAATTCAACGGTAAGATAATGCTTCAATTATGCATATATTTATCTCTAACCATTGATCTATTCTCCAGGAACTCGCAATTTTTTTCTACCCTCTAAATATAAATTTAAACCAGCCATCGCTGCGACCATCGCTCCTTTTTTAGCATCGTCTTCCATCGCTTCTTTGGTGAAATATTGTTTGACAAAATGCGTATCAAAATTACCACTGGTAAAGGCAGGATGCTTCATAACAAAAGAACCAAACGGTAAGGTTGTTTCAATTCCCTCAATTTGATAAGCTGCAATTGCTTTTAGCATATTAGAAATGGCAGCATCTCTAGTGGCTCCATAGGTAATTAATTTCGCGATCATTGGATCATAATAAATCGGAATTTCCATTCCTTCTTCATATCCATCATCCACCCGAATATTATCTCCGGTTGGTTTTTGATAAACAGATAATTCCCCAACACTTGGTAAAAAGTTATTAGCGGGATCTTCTGCATAAACCCGAAGTTCAAGCGCATGTCCTTTGATGGTTAAATCTGCTTGGTTGAATCGCAGCTTTTCGCCTCGAGCTACTCTGATTTGTTCTTCCACTAAATCTACTCCTGTAATCAGTTCTGTCACCGGATGCTCTACTTGTAATCGAGTATTCATTTCAAGGAAATAGTAATTATGTTGTTCATCCAACAGAAATTCTACCGTTCCTGCTCCGACATAATCGCAAGCTTTAGCCACACGGCAAGCATCTGCTCCCATCCGTGCACGCAATTCAGGTGTAAGCACCACCGAAGGAGCTTCCTCTACTACCTTTTGGTGTCGACGTTGAATGCTACATTCTCGCTCAAAAAGATGAACAGTATTTCCATGTTTATCAGATAAAACTTGAATTTCAATATGTCTTGGAGATCCTACATATTTTTCAATGAAAACAGATCCATCACCAAAAGCAGAGAGCGCTTCAGAAATGGCTCTTTCCATCTGAGATTTTAATTCTTCTCGATTTTCTACGACTCGCATTCCTTTTCCACCTCCACCAGCAGAAGCTTTGATTAGAATCGGATAACCGATTTTATCCGCAATCTCTTTGGCTTTTTCCGTATCGGTAATGGCTTTATCAATACCAGGTACCATCGGAATATTATAAGCTTTAACTGCATCCTTGGCGGCTAGCTTGCTACCCATCACCTCAATTGCATGAACATTAGGACCAATAAAACTGATTCCCGCAGCTTCTACCTTTTGGGCAAATTCTGAATTCTCACTCAAAAATCCATAACCAGGGTGAATACCTTCCGTTCCAGTTGCTTTGGCCGCATCAATTATCTTGTCCATGACTAGATAAGATTGATTGGATGGGGCAGGACCTAAGCAAACAGCCTGATCTGCAAATCTTACGTGCGGTGCATGGCGATCGGCCTCTGAATAAACCGCTACGGTTTGAATACCCATTTTACGAAGGGTTCGCATGATTCGTAAGGCAATTTCTCCTCGATTGGCAACTAATACTTTCTTCATTAATATAATTTTTGAGCAATTTCATTGCTCAGATTGAATTATTGATTATTATTTTAAGTTTCTTCTCTTTTACATAAAAAGACCTAAAAGCTAACGGCGAAGTTAGGAAATTTACTCAAATAAAAATAGGTAGAATACGTCAAAGTCTAGTTTGAAGTTGCTTTTAAAGGTTCAAGCTTAGCATAGAGAATTAAGGGAAGTGGTTTTTATGAATTGTATTTGCTTAAAACGAAAAGACCCAATCACTTTTCCAAGGAAACAAAAATAATAGCGTTTGTTTACAGCTCCAGCTGTAGAAA
>CALKJE010000157.1 GCA_937995675.1 uncultured Saprospiraceae bacterium | reverse complement strand
AATGATACCAACCTTTTCATTAAAGACAGATTTAGGTATTTTATAAGGTTTGATTTCTTGAGCAATAGCGTTTAGTGCTTTGAGGTCAAGTTGTTTAACCATTTCACTATCTACCTTTTTATTGAACATCAATTCAGAAACTTTTAATACCGCCTCGAAGTCTTCGTCAGAGTGAACACGTCGCGTTAATTCTTCGGCTAGAATTGCTTTTAGGCCACGAGGGTTGTCTGCGTATTCTTTTTCTAAGGCTTCTACTTCCTCTTTAGATTTGAGGGTAAAGTATCGCATAAAAGTAGGTAAATCTCGATCATCGGCATTGATCCAAAATTGGTAAAACTGGTAAGGTGTTGTTTTTTCTGGATCGAGCCAGATATTTCCTGATTCAGATTTTCCGAATTTGCTACCATCCGCTTTGGTCAAAAGAGGAGTGGTGACTGCGTAGGCTTTTTCACTTAAGTTTCGGCGAATAAATTCTGTACCAGAAGTGATATTTCCCCACTGATCAGAACCACCCATTTGGACGGTACAACCATATTCTTTAAATAACATTTGAAAATCGTATGCCTGTAATAATTGGTAACTAAACTCTGTAAAAGAAAGACCTGTTTCCAATCTGTTTTTGACGGAATCTTTAGACATCATATAATTTACAGTCAGTGTTTTACCGACATCCCGTAAGAAATCAAGGATGTTCATTTCCTTATAGAAATCCAGGTTGTTGGCTAGAATAGCTTTATTGTCACCATCGGTAAAGTTGAGGAATTTCTCCATCTGCTTTACTTGATGTTGAAGGTTGCTGTCTAGTTCTTCGAAGGATTTGAGTTGTCTTTCTTTGTCTTTACCTGATGGATCTCCGATACGTCCAGTGGCTCCTCCCATGAGTACCACAGGTTGGTGACCACTTTTTTGTAAAAGGGTCAGGAGCATGATTTGCACGTAATTTCCGATGGTCATAGATGGAGCCGTGGGATCGAAACCGATATAAGCGGTTACTTTGCCTGCTTTAAAAGCTTCCTCCACACCAGGAGTTGAATCTTTGAGCATTCCTCTCCAACGTAATTCTTCGAAAAAATCCATAATTTATTTTTGTAAAAGGTGATATTAGAGCTAGTTTAAATTTGCCAAATGCAACCAATTAATGAAAATTTAAACAAGCGCTTATTTTGAATAACCCGTTTTATCAACGGATAATTCGCAAAAGTATAAAAAATGTACAGTACTTGAGGTGAAATAATCAAATGAGGTGGAAGTTTATGTAAAAAAAACTATTTTGCGATGGCTAAAGAAGGATGGAAAAAGCATAATCTTCTTTCAATCTCATAAATGATATAATAAAGCAGCGTTAAGACGTTGAATATATAGAAAGTCTTTGCAATTTAAAATTTAACGCTTCAAGGTAAGTCTGCTCTAAAAAGTGTATTTCTCGCAAAGAGCGCGGAGACGCAGAGATTCTTTAACGTGTATATCTATTATCGTAAAGCAATTATGTATATCAAGTTTAATAAATTAAATTCAAAAATTTGTTTTCATAGTGGACTCAACAAATCAACGATTCAACAAATCAACAATTTAAACATATTTTGAATTTTCCCTATTTTATGGCTCGGCACGTGGCCGTTGCGGGTAAACAATCCTTTTCCCGGCTGATCATTCGCATTGCGATTGTGGCGGTAGCGTTGAGTATGTCGGTCATGATCATTTCTACTTCTTTGATTCGAGGCTTTAAGACAGAGATTAGCGAGAAAATCTTTGCTTTTTGGGGCCATATTCACATCACCGATTCTAATATCACCCGAAATTTTGAGTCTGTTCCGATTGAAGAAGGAGCAGAAATCATTGATAAGATTCGAGGCGTTGAAAATGTAGAATATTTTAAGCAGAAAACCTTTTTAGGAATTCCAATTGGCGAAGAGATGGTACCTGCTCTGACCAAAGGTGGTGTTCGTCATGTGCAAGCTTTTGCGCAGGTAGGTGGTATTATCAATCATAAGAAGGAATTTGAAGCGATTATCTTAAAAGGGGTCAGTACAGATTTTGATTGGGAAAATATGAAAGACTATATGGTCGAAGGGGAGATATTGAGTTTTCCTGATGATGATATTTCGGAAGATATAATTATTTCACAATCAACTTCGATGCGATTGAATTTGAATGTAAAAGATAAGTTTAGAATTAATTTTGTTAGGGGTAAAAAGCAAGTAATAAAACGGTTTCAAGTTTGTGGTATTTATAAAACCGGTTTAGAAGAATTTGACAAATTGTTTGCGTTAACTGATTTGCGACGAGTCCAAAGTCTACTTGGTTGGCCAGATAACGAAGTGGGCGGTTTTGAAGTCTTTATTGATGATATCGATGATCTGGGTACACTCAACGAATATATTTATATTGAAGAACTCCCAAATAATTTATTTGCTCAAACGATTAAGGATAAATTTCCTGGTATTTTTGAATGGCTAGGTTTACAGGATATCAACGAAGTGGTTATTCTTATCTTGATGATTATTGTTTCGGTGATCAATATGATTACGGCGTTGATGATTTTGATTTTAGAACGAACGAACATGATCGGAATTCTAAAAGCGATGGGATCGAGTAACTGGGATATCCGAAAAATCTTTCTTTATTATGCAGGCTATATCGTGATGATGGGACTGTTTTGGGGAAACCTGATTGGACTCGGTATTTGTTTTGCACAGAAAAAATTTGAATTTATTACCTTAAGTGAAGCAGATTATTACCTTTCTACTGCTCCTATTGAAATCAACTTTTGGACGATTTTATTTTTAAATTTAGGCACCTTGGTATTGACGGTGTTGGTATTGATCATTCCTACCTATTTGATTACGCGAGTGAGTCCGGTGGAGGCGATACGGTTTAAATAGATTTGCGGATTATTTGATGTGGAGATGTGAAGATTGGTAGATGTGCGGATTTGTGAATTGGTAGATTTACGAATTTGCGGATTTTTTGATTTCGCTTTATTGTGAGATAAGATTTTCGGGTTTTAACCAACCACTATTATTCAGTTTTTTTTATTTATAAAAATTTTTGGGGACGCTCCGCATTGCGTATTGAGGGATTTTCTATCTAGAAGAATATAAGATTCTTATTTTTTTAGGAGTTTTGCCATTCCACTAAAAAAAATCATTAAATCTTTGAATAGGTTAGAATTTACGGTTTCTGAATCTGTTTTATTAGAGATGATAATCTCATCATTGATTTCTTCTGTCTCTTTTATATTATCCTTTATTTTTTCGATTTTTGTAGCTTTAATACTAAAAGTTTTTGGTGGAAACATTCCTCCTCTATTCAAAATTAGTTGGACTTCTCTGGAAGGATCGTCTTTTAGATAGGAGAGAGAATCTTTAAGGTCTTGGTCGCGTGAAAATCTTAACCCTTTAATGGCGGCAACACGATAATTAGAATTGGACATTTTGAGTGCCTTTAGATATTTTTCATTAATAATTGGGTTGTATTCGACGTTATGATCATAAAGGATAGCATTAATGGCGGACATAAAAGCTAAATTATTTTTTCTTCTATCATCAAAATCAATTTTTGAGTACAGTAATGGGATATACTCTTTAATTTTTTCATGAGTTCCTATTTTTTGAATAATGCGTAATACTTCTACTACTACCTTTTCATCCTTGTGATCTAAAAGATAGAGATATTCTGATTTAGCATATTCAGAAGTAAAACCAGAACTATCTAAATTTTTTTCATAAATCAGACCATTGATTAGAATTAAAATTCCTTCTAAAACATTGATATTTGGGTTAGATAATTTTTTTACAATTTTGATAGCCGTATGTTTATGATAGTTCCGTTTCATTAAAGAAGGCATGGTATAGGCTAAAGTGGTATTTGGTTTAATAGTGATAATGTCAATAAATGTTTGAAGTAATGCTTCTTGATTCGGTAGGAAGATTGAAAATTTACTTGAATCACTTAAAATAGAAAGTGCTAGACATTTCTCTTCTGTGTTACCCTTTTCCAGTTTTAATAAGAAAATCTCAGCAAGTTTTTCTACTGAACATCCAATCTTAAGTAATGCATTGGAAGCGGCTAGCATTCCACCTTTATTTTGGTGAATAATTTCTAACCCTGTAGTAATTGTGTCTTCGTTTGGAAACTGTTCTAATACACGCATTAGATAAGCGCGTGGAAGATCACCAAGTTCAATATCTGAATGGAAAATAGCTAATGCTTTTTTCTGAATTTCAGGATTTCTACCTAGTGATTGTGTAGAAAGCGCTCTAAAGATTCCTCCGATAATTTCTCCATCCGTGATGTGGGCTACACTATTAAGAATTCCTTCTGGTGGATATCCTATTTGGAGCAATAGGTTGGCTGCAGGTAATACTCCTCCTTTGTTTTGATCTAGAATTTCTAGGCCAACTGAAACTGTATCCTCATTTGGAAATTGTTCGAGTAGGCGCATTAGATAAATAAAAGAAGGATCACTAACTTGAATTTTTGAATAAAAAACAGCTAATAATTCTTTTTGAGCCTTAATATCTTCCTTAAGGTTTTGTTTAGAAAGGCCCTTAAGAATTCCTAGAATAATTATTTCATCGGTAATATTCGTTAATTCATTAACTAAATAATCCTTACACGCTTCGCTTTGATAATCTTCAAGGATCTCGTAAAAGACTTTTCTCTGAGGAGCAGTTTTGATGAATGGGACAATCTGGGAAATGATTTTAAAAGAAATATAAGGATAAGAACGTGCAAAGGATCGGAATCGATCGAATTCTGCAATATTAGATTGTTGCTTGACAATAGATTTGATCAAGTCCGTGATTTCACGGAGATTACTAAGACGGAAGTCCAAGTTGATTTTAGAAGAAAGTAAAAATATATAATACGCTAGACTTTCTTCCTCTGCGTATTCATATATGTTTTCTAGTGGGATTTCTTGCGTTTTAATTTCCGCATTTATTGAAGTAATAATTTCACTTAAAGCATCCTGAAAAAAGTCAGATTGATTGACAATCCCCAGTGGAAGAATCAAAGGAATTAAATTTTTAATATTTTCAATTTCTTCTTTCTTTTCTTTGAAGTTTTTTCCTAGAATTAATCGTTGGGCATTTTCGGGAAGAGAATAAATTACTGGGATTGCATTATAGACCTTACCCGTAATATCATAAGTGACTTGATAGTCAATACTGGTATTGTCGAAGTCATAGCGAAAAATATTTTTTAGAACGGTTAATTTTTTTTTCACTTTTCTAATAATAAATCTCCCCAGTAGATTCACCAACGTAAAAGGGTAGGGTCCAGCCGACTTTCAATCCAATCAATAGATCCAGTCTTTTGTCGGTATCGGTGCGCATTTCGTCAAAGTTATAGCTGCGTCGATTTTGGGTAAAGCCTTGAATAAATTCTAGACCAAAAGAAAAATTGACTAGTTTATCTTTTCCCAGTAGTTGATAACCAACAAACTGTCGTAGAGCTAGTCCATTGCTTAGGCGATCGTAACCTTTTGCGTAGTCACCACCGATTTGGTTGACGAAGTTGGAAGGATCTTGTTGTAGACGGATTTTATGTTGTAAAAGGCCTGCACCGAGGGTAACTCTGAGGCCAGAGCGGGTATTTTCAGAAGAAAAAGCGAATATTTTACCAACATGAGCTCCAAGATAAAATCCACGTTGTGCTCGTCTTAATTCAGTGGACCTGGAGAAAGCATTTCCAAAAATAAATCCTTCAGGAGCTAATCCTCCCAAGATATTTTCTTTGACTTCATTACCAAAGTGAAAATCACCTTTCCAACCAAAAATAAAGTTTTTCTTTTCCGTAATGAAATCCATACCAGTACCGACACTTAAAGTCGTTCCAAACCGATCAGCGAGATCTCCACCGGGTATTCCAGCGCCAAATTGAAAATTGATGGCGATGAGGTTTCCAATGTTTTTGCGTTCGTCCTGACTATAACTATTTGAAATACAGATAAATAGAAACGATAAGCTGAGGATTAGGTAAAGGCTTTTCTTTTGCATATAGCAAATTTATGGTATTTTTGCGCCGTGTCAAAGTGAAGGCTATTAGAAAATACCCCATTCTGCCAAACAAATACATGTTGCATCAAAAAAATTCTAAAATTTCATCTTTTTTAGGAACCTAAAAGCCAGCCTGCAACATCCAGAAATTTGTAACGTAATAATTTATATAGAATAATAGTGTGTAAACAATCACTGGAAATAATTAATTATTCGTTCAAATGTAATAATATCTAATTACTGG
>CALKJE010000156.1 GCA_937995675.1 uncultured Saprospiraceae bacterium | reverse complement strand
AGTAATAAAATAATAACTGTTCTCTCCTACTGCATTTCGAATGATATCTAAAATCGCATCATCATCTTCAATATGTTCTAAAACATCCATCATCACCACGATACAGTGATCTAGTCCTTGTGGAATATAATGGCATTTTTCGATCATGGTACCGCGCGTTGGCGCCATTTCTTCTTCGCAATAACCGATATCTACGAGGAGTACTTTTTCAATTTTATCGGGATACGCTTCGTAAAGTTCATAGGCAAAAAAACCAGAGCCGCTACCAAAGTCTACGACGGTAATTTTCTGTCCTTCTCGAGCAGAAACATTTTCAAAATATTTGAATAGCGGAATCTTTTTCGATTGGTAATACCAATGCGTTTTTTGATCGACACCACTTTCTAGTTCTTTTAAATCCATGTTTTTCTTTTTATTAAAACAGTGCTTCTTGCTTCTTGCTTCTTGCTTCTTGCTTCTTGCTTCTTGCTTCTTGCGAACTCAAAGCAAGCGTAAAGCTAACGCGCTAGCAAATAGCAAATAGCAAATAGCAAATAGCAAATAGCAAAATTCCCAATATTTCCTAAACTTTACAATTGACAGTTACTGCTGTCCGGCAGCACTCTTATTATAAACTTCTACCAAATTTGCAGCTCGTTCATAATTAGGGTCTAAAGCAACCGATTGTTTAACGAGGTTAAAAGAGTTTTGATAATCTTTTTGGAAATAAGCTTTTTTTGCTTGGAAATAAAGCACCTTACTTTTGGCGCCTAATTGATTACCTACTTGAACTCCAATATCATAAACTTGCGGTGCATTACCTCCTACTTCATCGTACATTTCAACCGCATCAAGTGCTTTGGCAAAATTACTTTCTCTGGCATAAATGGCCGACAGATAATAATAAGCCGGGCTATATTTATAATTCAGATCAACCGTCTTTTCGAGGTATTTTTTTGCCTCTGCCACGTTTCCAGTATTATTATAGTAAACTCCTTGATAATACGCACCGCTAGCATAAGTATCAGAGAGTGCTGCAAGTTGATCCGCATATTTTTTCATGAGTGCATTATCTTGCATATTCATCGCGTTTTTAATCGCGTTCTCTAAAGTTGATTCATTCGCTGGATCAACTTGCAATTGCTGCTCGTAAAGTTGAGCGGCCTTTTGAAAATCTCGAGTTTTTATCACTTGCGCAGCTTCGGCATCAAAACTCCCCACTCGTTTTGTGATCACGCCAACCAATACCCCATCCACTCTTTCTTCATGCACTACTTCCACTGGAGGAAAATGTCCGTTTTCTAAAAATCCTTTATCTACGAATCGAGAAATCCACATAAAATAATCGGTCTTGTATTTATAGCGGTCTGCATATGCTACATAACCTGGCGTTACATTAGGTGCCTTTTCAGTCATATAGTGCAGGAACGGTTGATAAGCGTTGGTTCGGATGGTCAACTTTTCTCCTGCTTTAATTCGAGGTTCATTTTCTAGCAACCAATCCGACATATTTTTTACGGAAACCATCCAGTAATCCGTTTCGTACTTTCCGTAGGCATTTTTTAATCCACCAGATAATTCGTTAAAATATAGTCCTTGATAAGGATGATTCTTTACCATCCAATAAGCCGGTAAGGCTAGCAGAATAGTTAATACACCGGAAGCTGCCAATGCTGGCATTCCTGGCTTGAGACTGATCAATCGATGCCAACCCCAAGCGGCCAAAGTCGCAAGCACAGGCATGACAAACAAGAAGTGACGCATTCCATCATATAATTGAGAACCTTTAAAGATAGCGTAACTTACTGGAAAGATGGCGGTAAAGGCTAAGAAGCCAAGTACCATTCTTTTATTTAGATTAAATTTTATAAAATAAAAAACTAGGAATAATACCAATCCTAAAAGCATAAATATAGGAGCAGTAATGACGATCCAATGTGGAATATAAGACCAAGGTAATTCATCCGACCACAAATGTTCTCCATTAAATAACATTCTAATACTGGTAGAAAAATTAGACATTTCACTCAATGCCTTAAATGGATTACTCAAAGGTGCTTCTTGCGCATATGGCCAATACAACATTCCAGCAAAATAACCACCAACCACCACCAGCAATCCAGTCAAGAAAGTTCGACTAACTACTTTCGTATTTTTTAATAAAGGTCTTAAATCATTTTTCAATAAAAAGGATAAAATCGTAAAGAGTCCGAAATAGGCAATAAGCAAAATCCCGCCTACCCTGACATTAATCGCAGCAGCAATTCCAAGGATTAATAATAAGATAGTTTTCTTACTCGGCCGGGGTAATTGTTCCATAAACCGGAGCATATACAAGAGGGTAAAAACATAAGCAGCGGCAAAAGGAATATCCTTGGGATTGTTCATCGCATGTCCAAAAATTCGAGGAGCAAGTACGATAAATAAAAGACCAAAAAAACCAGCTCTCCAACTTCCCGAAACTTGTCGTGCTAATAATCCTGTAAAAAGCATTAATAAAAATCCAACGAAACTATTGAAGGCATGACGCAACTCATAGACATCCCACCCCGCACCGCCGCAACCCAGCGACCCATGTGCGGCGTTTGAAAGCAAGTGATTGCTCCAGCGCGGGTTTCCCCTTACCTATC
>CALKJE010000155.1 GCA_937995675.1 uncultured Saprospiraceae bacterium | reverse complement strand
CTGATTTGTTTATTTTTTGTCTTCTTAGCACTAGCTTTAAAGTAGCCATAGTAGTATTTTTTTGTTTGTTTTTAACCGCTACCAAAGATACTAAATTGATAGCAGCGGTACAACAAAAAGGTACAACTATTTGCGTATATTGTAACATTATTATGCTTTCATTAGCAGGGTTAAAACAGCTAACAGATTCGTTATCAGCATTTAAACGAAAATAAAAGCATAACCATAATATTTACATATCACCGCCTCGGGTACAAAACAGGTCGTAATAGGTTGATAATCAACTTGTTACGGCCTTTTTTATTGGGATGGGTACAACCTTGAATAAAGATGATTGGTACTGCATATGCTTAATCTGTGGGCTTCAACTTATTATTAAATCAAAGCAAGGTAAGTATTGATATCTCGGTGGTTACCAAACAGAGGCAACCCTTTTCTACCATTATTACGTACTGACTATTTAAGCAGGCCCCTGAAAACGGGACATAAAAAAGCACCCATGACGATTCGTTTTATTTTTCTTTTGTTATTAACCACTGCCCTTTTGACTGCCCAGTCACCTTACGAGTTGAAATGGAAACAGGAATCGGCTTATCTGGGTTTAGGGTTAGCGATGACGGGATTTGATCTATACCAGAATCCCAAAGTAATCCAGCCACTAACACTCTATCCTTGATTATCCAAATAGAAAATGATTGAAAAGTAGTCACATCATTTCATGGGAAAGGAATCAAATTAGGAAAACGTTTCTTAAAAACTATTAATCAAAAAAGTTATTCTCTACCTTTACAAAAATATGCCGAGCCAAAACTTCGCCTCTTTCATTTTTTATTTCTAAAAAATAATTACCTAATTCTAAGTCTTTAAGAGAGACTTTTGAGAGGTGCTTTCCTTTTGTAAATAATTTATTTTTAAAAATAGGAATCGAATTTGGATCAATAAAACTTTTTAAGGCTAAATTTAGTTTTTGATTTTTTTTACTAATAAAATGAAAGGTCATTTCATCATCCGAAACAGTTGTTGGATTAGATAATAATTCAATTTCATTTTTTTCTATGATGGGAAGGAATTCAAAATATACTAAGAACAGTTCATCAAACATTCGTTTTCCCCAAGTCATGGCACGAGGTGGATCGCTTGGATTGGATGGATTATTTAGGGTATTATCATATTTTGCGAGAGCATGTACGATGGTTCCTTTTTTTAAGACGATTGGTTTAGAAAAATCAAATTGTCGTTTCCATTTAAAATCCCAATCATCAATTTTGAGTAATACTTTCGATTTTTTCGTATCAGGTTCGACGGTGAATATTTCCCAAGTATTTCCCAGCAATTGACTATGTGGCATCAAGGCTCGCAACTCCATATCAAAGGGTAGATCAAATTTGGCGTGGTACCGGATTTCTTTATTAGCTGGAATTTGAAAGGAAGAATTCGTTAAATTATAAGCGTGAATCAACGGAACATTTTGGATGTTTTTTTGATATTTTTGATTAGAAAATTTTAGTCGTACCGTTGAACTATCTTTTAAAGGAACTCCGGTGGGGCCATAATGGATATGCAATAATATTTTCGCATTCTTGGGTAATCGTTTAGTACTTCCTTTTGGAAAAACGGTCATTGGTTTTAATGGATTCCAAGTATACCATCTGCTTTGTTCGGGCACAAAACCAATCTCTCCAAAACTAAAATACCCATAAGTTGGATCCCAAGTATCTAAAACCGCTGCCTTATCAGCTGTTTCAATAGAAATAAAACAAGACCGAACAATGGATGAATTTCCTGGAATAAATTCAATCGCGCTTACTATCTTTTCTTCTTCAAGTTGGGTAGGCAAAACGAAGACTTTAAACTGGTCATAATAAACGCCGTATTGTTCAAAAGCTTCTGACATTGAAAAAACAGCATCTGGATTTTTCATCTTGGGCGTATCATCAAAATCTGGAATAGCAGGCGTTCTAGTTGGGTCTCCTTCCGCTACTCCATTTTCTACCCATTGCTTAATCAAATTAATTTCGTGATCACTCAATCCTCTTTTTCCTTCAAATTGATGATTGGAATTAGTCGCTTTCCATGGAGGCATGTATTTAATTTCAGTAACATATTTTATCATAGAACCATAGGAAGAGACTTCTTCATAATTCGTAAAAGGCATGGGAGCTATTTGATCAGGGCGATGGCAAGGCGTACAGTTTTTAAAAATAATAGGTGCAATCTGTTCAGAAAAGGTAATTTTTTGCCCCCATGAATGAGTTGGCAAAAAAAACAAAAACATTGTATTCACAAATAAAAAAAAGTTCTTCAAATCTAAGAATTTTGAAGAACTCATTTTTTTGATTCTCTGCATCATAATATTTTTTTAATTATGAAAAGTAATATAACATCCGATTGCGTGGGGCCAAGGTTGAGGAACTTCCTCTTCATTTGTTAATTTATTCAACACGGTCATCAATTCATTTTTACGGATACCATGTTTCATTTTTCCCGGCGCTTTGTAGGCATCACTAATTCTTCCACGAAAAACTACCTCTCCATTATTATCTACGACAATAACTTCAGGAGTAATCGTTGCCCCGAGCTTTCGAGCAAAACCTTGATAATTGTCTAATTTGATTTTAAAGTCGGTAAGTTTATATTTTTCCAAAAACTGTTGTGCTGTTTCATTTGTGCTATTTTTCATTGGAAAAACAGTATAGAAATCTACCTCACTACTATACTTGTCTAATGCTTCCTGTAATGGTTTTGCCATATAAATACTAATCGGACATTTCTCTGCTACAAAAACATAAACGCTATATTTATTTTGGCTAAAGCCTAAAACATAAACTAACAAAAATATTATTACGAATAGATATTTTTTCATTTTCATATTTTTTAAGAATGAGATTTGGGTCTACGAACAGTAAACACTCTTGAAACATTAAATCCAAAATGAACCCCTCCATTGCCCCATTCACCAACAGTTTCTGTAATAAATCCTTTTTCAATCATGGAGGTGGAATTTGTAAAATGCAGTTGAAAAACATGTCCTCCCGTTTCAATATCCAATCCCAATGAAAATGAATTTCGGTAACCTGGTGCTAATTGATTTCCCAAAACATAAATATATTCAGAGTTGACTGCTAACCGTTTAGTTAATTTAATTCGTGTAGCAAATCCTAGCGAATAGACATCGTTTTTTTCCAATTTTGTCTTGACTAGGTTTCGATGAACAACGGTTGGAGATAATTGAAAAGAGAATGATTTATTAAATTTTCTCCCTAGAATTAATTGATGCGTATAATAGAGTCTAGAACTAAAATAATTTTCTCTATCTGGGTTTTGCCATTTGATGGTTTTGATTGCCATACTTGAAAATAGGGCTACAGTTACTGGCATTGTTTTCTTTCCAGTACTCTGTCTGAGGAATCGCCATTTCAAAAATCCATCTAAGGTTTTTTCAAAACTAGAGCGACCAAAGCCTGCGGTAATATTATCTGTGATTCCATAATCCGCTCCAATCCGAAT
>CALKJE010000154.1 GCA_937995675.1 uncultured Saprospiraceae bacterium | reverse complement strand
GCGAGATAGATCACTTGTTCGTCAATTTCTACGGCTGTAAAGGAATAATCAAATCCCATTTTTTCTAGAATGATTGGAATACTCGCCATTCCAAAACCGAGAATCAAAACCTTTTTAATGCTCCGCTTTTTCAAGTTTAATGCTGCGAACGCACCTGAGAAATTATCGTATAAATCTGCGTAAGAATAAATGGCATTTTCAGTACAAAGCTGATATCGTCCATTAACGAGGCAGACATGTAATGCTGGATTTAAGTCACTGGGTGCATCTTCAATGTGAAACTCTGTTAAGTAACTTAACCATTTTTTCCAAGGGGAAGGCCTCACTGAAGGATGGCTTTTTCCCAAGAGCGGTGTACCTGATCCGTCTCAAAAATATTTTGTAAAATTTGTTGATCTATTTCGGTTAATTCCTTGTCGCGTCGCTTCATCATAATGCGAGCAGTGTCCAGTGCTTTCTCGAGTGTATAAGTATTATACTTTTGATCTCCTCCCCAAGCAAAGGAAGGAATAAAATTGCGTGGATAACCTCCGCCGAAAATATTAGCCGAAACGCCAATCACTGTTCCAGTATTAAACATGGTATTGATACCGCATTTCGCGTGATCTCCCATGATTAGACCACAGAACTGTAATCCAGTTTTTCCAAATCTTTGTGTTGGATAATTCCAGAGTTTAACTTCAGAATAATTATTTTTCATGTTGGAAGCATTTGTATCTGCTCCTAAATTACACCATTCGCCAATCACACTATTTCCTAAAAAACCATCATGTCCTTTGTTAGAGTAGCCAGTAAAAACAACATTGTTGACTTCACCTCCGACTTTACAATAAGGACCAAGGGTGGTGGCACCATAAATTTTAGCACCCATTTTTAGAATACTTTTTTCGTTCATGGCTAAAGGACCTCGAACAATACAGCCTTCCATGATCTCCGCATCTTTCCCAATATAAATAGGACCTTTGCTGGCATTTAAAATTGCATGTTCTACCGTTGCACCTTCTTCTAGAAAAATATTTTCAGGAGCCGTGACTCGGTTGGTTTCAGAAAGTGGTTGAGATGTTCGATTCTTTGTCAGTAATTCAAAGTCTAGTTTAATTGCTTGATCATTATTACTAAAAATATCCCATAGGTTATTGATTTTCAATAGTGGTGTATCGCCGATATCAAAACCTTGGAGTTCTTCGATTTCTTGATCCTGAATCAAATGATTAAATTGAGATTCATTCAGGCGAGCAGCGATTAGTTCATCGTTGTGAAGTAACGCTTCGTTGGGTTCCAACTGTTCGATTAATTTACAGATACCAGGTAATGGTAGCAATGATCCGTTGATGACAATATTATCGGATTCGATGGTCATCGGATATTTTTGGGAGAGGTGCTCCTGAGTGATAAAGGACACTTTGGTATTAGACCATTTTTCCCATTTTTCTTTGATGGTCAAAATACCTACGCGGAGTTCTCCAACGGGACGGGTATAAGTCAATGGTAATAGGTTATCCCAAACTTCGTTGTCAAATAAAATGACGTTTTTCATAGTCTCAATTAATTATTAGGCTGAGTTTTTCTACTAATTATATCTTTTTTTTAATCTATTGTTAAAGGTTAAGGCTTACTAGTAGTAGGTGCAATAGTGTGTATTTAATTCTTAAGAATAATTTTAGAACTAAGTCTAATGCTAAGGTACTATGTTTTCAGGATTTTATTGGCATAATGATGTATAAAACATACTACTGGACATTTGCGGGTTTGGAGCTACTCTCCGGCGGTACTGCCGGAGCTGGGAGGTTGCAGTTGCAAATGGAAGAAATGTTCAGTAGTATGGTATAAAACGCAGAGTTGGGTAGAAATAAAAGAGATAGGAATGGCAGACACACAAAAGCCCGAAACGTCTTGGACATTTCGGGCCTATTGCTACTTTTAGAAAAGTATTATTTTTTACTCAGCGTCTTTTGCTGATTCTTCGTCCATCTTAGTTTTGGAAAAACGAGAATTAGCAAAACGTTTCTTAAATTTATCAATACGTCCAGCTGTATCCACGTATTTCATCTTACCAGTGAAAAACGGGTGTGAAGTATTAGAAATTTCCACTTTGATTAATGGGTACTCATTACCGTCTTCCCAAGCCATGGTTTCCTTAGAAGGAGCACAAGACTTAGTTAAGAATGCTTCCTCATTGGATACATCTTTGAAAATTACGGTTCTATACGCTGTTGGATGGATATCTTTCTTCATTATTGAAATATTTTTATTTTCGGATTGCAAAGATAAGACAAATCTGACAATATTAAAAGGGAGAAATACCTTTATTTTCCTATTTTTAAGCATGAAATTGCCAGAATATTCCTGCTTTACCCTTCTATTAAGCGCTTTACTAGTTCTCTTTGGTTCTTTGAACCTGCAAAGTCAGGTACCTTTTGAGTGCAATGGAAACTTTTTTTTATCACTAACAGACAATGGTCAAAGCCAATTTTATACCTTAGAAATCGATCCAACAACAGGAGGAGTAACCTTTAATCCATTGGGTACTACCTCTGGTTTTCGCATTAATGCAGTAGGATATCGGTCAACAGATAACCTGATTTATGGCGTAAGTCCCGTGAATGCTCAATTTTTGTATCAGATTGATGCAACGGGACAAGTCATTGACTTAGGACTCCTCAATGGATTAAGTACACCTCCTTACTATGCGGGAGATATTACGCCTAATGGAAATTTTTTAGTTCTATTAGGAAATGGAGGAACGGTTGTTTCGACCGTTAATTTAGCTTCAGGAAATTTCGAAACAACCAATACTTCACTTACAACTTTGAGTGGACGTGATGTTTTTTGTACCGATATAGCCTTTGATCCTTTAACTGGAGAAATTTACAGTTTTGATGCCATTCAACAGCGACTGGTTACGATTGATTTATCTAATAATGTGATTGATGATGAAACCTTTCCTACGACGAATGCGGCAGATGGGATTGGGGCTCTTTTTTTTGATAGCTTCGGTAGCTTGTGGGGATATGGGAATAGTCCAGGGGTAGGTGATGCCCGAAATTTATACCAAATAAATATTGAAACAGGATCGGTGGTCGTCCGTCAAACTGGTCCTCCTTCTCCAGGAAAAGATGGTTGCAGTTGTCCTTATAATATCCAAATGCAAAAAACAGTTACCCCCACCATGGCTGTTTCTTGTTCTGAAGTAAGTTATCAATTTTTGATTGCTAATCTTAGTGGAAATGTGCAAACCGGAATTGATTTCGTCGATGAACTTCCAACGGGAATGACCATTACTGAAATCATCCAAAATCCTTATACAGGAAATGTTGTGAGCGGCTTAGGAACAAATGAATTGCGAATCGAAGATATGGTGATAACGCCAGGTATTGATAGTATCGTTATTAAAGTATTTTTAGAAAATGATTTAGAGGGTATTTATAAAAATCAAGCAAGATTATCTGGTCTTCCAGAAAGATTTGGTGAAGAAACCTTTTCAGATGATCCGTTAACTTTAATTCGACCGGATTCTACCGCATTGATCATAGAACCGCTTTCTATTAGTTTTAATAGTACAGAATTACCGCTTTGTTTTGGAGATACACTACTGTTAGCTCCGATCAGCAATGGCGCAAATTTTAGTTGGAGCACTGGTGAAACAACACCAGAAATTAGTATAACAGAAGCAGGAAACTATTCGGTCACGGTTACGAATGATTGTGAAATGTCAGTGGACGCGATCAATATTACCCAAGAACCTCAAGTTTTGAATATTGGAGAGGATGAAACCATTGCATTGGGCGAAGCGCTAACTTTACGACCTCAATATTTTGGTTTTAATAATCCAATTTTTTCTTGGTCTGCGGATCCACCTTCCATGGATTTATGTGCAGACTGTCCACGTCCAGTAGTACAACCGCTTTTTACCACGACTTATAAATTAGAGATGAAGGATTCATTGGCTACTTGTAGTATCCAAGATTCGCTCGTTGTTACCGTGACTAAGGATCGACAAGTTTTTGTGCCAAATGCTTTTAGTCCAAATGGTGATGGATTGAATGATCTTTTTACACTTTATTCTAAAGGAC
>CALKJE010000153.1 GCA_937995675.1 uncultured Saprospiraceae bacterium | reverse complement strand
TCTAATTTGGTAGCAATTTCAGATTCTAAATAAAGTAAGTCTATTAGCGGATTAGGATAAAATTTCACTTTATCTGAGGGATCAAAATTGACAGATACAATTTTAGAATAATCGTAAGTACCATCTAGGTCTACAGACTTTATTCGATAATAATTATAGCCAGCAGATGGATCGTTGTGGACAAATTGATAGTCCCTTAAGCGATTGCTAAAGCCAGCTGCTTGTACTTGCCCTACCCGTCTAAAATTCGAATTATCCGTTTTATATTCTACTTCAAAATGGCTTGTATTTGCTTCCCTTAACGTTTCCCAATCAATCAATACAGAACCCTCTTTAGCAGTTGCTTTTAAATTTCCCTCCTCGACTGGAAGCGCGGTCAACAAATTATCTGTTCCAATAAAATAACCATTCGAACCGACACCAACATATACTTTTCCAGGTTCAATTTGATCCGCCGCCATCGTCGTAATTTGCGCATAAATACCTGCTGGATATCTTCCAATTTTATCCCAAGTAACACCTTCATCTTCTGATCGAAAGATTCCTTCTTCTTCATTAAAAACACCCGCCGCATAAAAGGTTGGAAAATTATTATTCACCGCTGCACCAGCGGTAATGGCAGAAGCCTTTGGACTATTAAGTACCGTAAAATTTTGTCCTTGATCGGTAGAATAATAAATTTCCGCTGCTTCGTTTCCAACGCCCAAGGTGAATAATAAATGACCCGCTTTTCCTGGAACCGCCGCCAATTGCGCATGCCAACCAAAAATAGGAAGGTTGGCAGGGGAAGCTACCCAGGTAGCTCCTCCATCTGTGGACACAAACAACCCAGTATCCCAATGATATAAATAAAAAACACCCGACGTAACCGCATCTGCGATCAATACTTTTTTTTCTAAAAAATAGGCATGATGACCGCCATTATCCATACCAGGTAACGTAGCCGCTGTCCAAGTTACACCACCATTTATCGTGAAGTGTGGGTTTCCATTAAAGCTTGGTAACCAGACAATATTATTTGTGTTTTGGCCATCTACTGCAATATTACCAAACTGTAATTCACTCGGATGTGTACCATTTAAAATCGAAGGAAAAACATTCCAAGTATTTCCTCCATCAGCAGAATAACCACTTTGCTGCGCTCCATCAGGACAACAGAATCGATGATCATCTACTACTCCAACGATAAAATCTGGATTGCCGACGGAGTAGTCTAAATCCCAACCACTATTGAATCGATTATCAGGATTGATTTGCTCAGCAGTGTAAGCGGATGGATCTGTAATTTTCCATAAAGGCAAATCCCAAGTAGCCGTCAAAATATTTCCATTTGGTGGAACAATAATATCATTAGAAACCAAAGCCTCTGTACCTGTATTGATCGACTCCCACATAATTTCTTCATCATTAATATCTGTCGTATTTACAATGCCAAATCCTTGTGCCAACCAAAGCTTACCTTCGGTAGCAGGATCGAATAATAATTCACCAATCGAAATCCATCCTCGATTGTCGTATTCATTCACCCAGTCTACATCTGTTGCGGTAACATCCTGTAATAATTCCGTCCAATTTTGACCTCCGTCGGTAGAACGTAAACACTGTCCGTTTTCTTGACTGACATAAATCCTATTTTCATTAAATGGATCAATGGCAATTCCTGTAAAATAATTTTCAAAAGGAGCCAGTGCCGTCCAAGTTCCGTTTTGATAACGCATAATTTGGTAGTCCGCTGTAACATATAAAGTTCCGGCGGTATTGACAATGGCTTCTTCCATATGATGTCCAGTACTAAGCGTGGGTCCATTCGGACGATTGTCAATTCGGCTCCAAGTAAGACCTGTATCATTAGAAAAATATATTCCTGTACCGTTGACCGTCGCATATAAATTATTGGTCAATCCATTAGTCATACCACCAGATGTATCAAAAATAATATTGGTCACACCATAGCCATCATTACCCGAAGGAATCACACTTGGATTAATTTGATTCCAATTATCTCCACCATCTCGCGTATACCAAAGGCCATCTGATTGGGTACCAAAAAATACATTATCCGAATTTTCTGGATCAACTGCTAATCGTTCTCCAGTGGTACGTCCTTCGTCATTGGCTCCCACGTACACCTCACAAAGATTGGTTTTTGTCCAAGTATTTCCTTGATCGACTGAACTAAAAACACAACCTACTTCGTCGGATGGAATCGGAACAGTCGTTTGAAAAACCATATAAGCCCGATCCGCATCAGAAGGAGCGGAAACGATGCTAAGTACTCCGCCATAAGTATTGGCATTCCATATTTCTGCATTATGATTGACTTCTTCGGCCGGCATCGAAAACTCAGTAACGACTTGAATCCATTCGGTACCTGCATCATTTAGTCGATAGGCTCCCCCTACATCACTTCGAAAATAGATAGGACTGCCACTAGGATGAATATCTATACCTGTTGCCCAGCCGCCATTACCGACGCGAATCGGATCCCAAGAATAGTTAGTGGTTAGATCATTTTGTGTAAATACATTCCCTGAGATAAAAATCAGAAGGAAAAGAATGAGGTTATTTTTTTTCATAATTGAGGTATTTAAAAGGATATATTTTTTTCAACAACAATTATGAAACGAGGATTCTATTAAATACCCTACTGATTTTCAACTATCTTTTCAAATTGCTGTTTAGGATAAAAGCTTTTTTCTAAAAATTTATGGCAGATCTTTCTAAAAATAAAAAAGGTATTTGCGAAACGGCAATATTCAAATCCATCTTTACAGAAGAAGGACACGGGTTACGTAATTTTTTATATTTCAAAACAGGAAACCTTTCTCAAGCAGAAGATTTAGTGCAAGAGGCTTTTTTAAAACTATGGGAAAAATGTGCAGCAGTCTTTCCCGAAAAAGCGCGTAGCTTTTTATACACCATCGCTAATAATTTAATGATCGATCAACAACGACGAAAAAAGGTCATTCTCAAACATCGACAACAATTAAATTCTACGGCAACTCCTCCCGACGCTGGTTATCTCTTAGAAATGCAAGAATTTAAAACTCGGTTAGAGTCGGTTATAGATGGGATGCCGGAAAAAAGTAGAATTGTTTTTTTATTAAATAGAATAGAAAAAAAGACATACACGGAAATTGCGGCACAACTTGGCATCGGTGTAAAAGCAGTTGAAAAGAGAATGCATCGCGCCCTACAGGATTTTAGAAAATTAGAAATAGAAATTGGTAGAAAAAAGAAAAAATAAATAGACCTAGTAGGGTTTCCTGAAACGAACTCGTTTTATAAACAGAATGGATAAATCTAACGACGATACTTTATTAGCAGAATGGCTGGCCGGCACTATTTCGGAGGCCGACCTTAGAATCTTGGCAGCAAGGGTAGATTTAGACGCCTTGTCTAAAAAGCTAGCATTGGTCGATGAATTTACGGTACCTGATTACAACGATGCTGACTTATGGAAAAAGATCATCGCAAAAAAAGAGAACCAATCCCAGAGAACAGTACGGCAGTTGCTTCGGCCATTATTGGCCATCGCTGCTGCTATTTTTGGTTTTATGATGATCTGGTTTTTCTGGTCAGGGCAAGACACCGTAAAGTTAGTAACCAAAACAGGAGAAAAAATAGAATTTATGCTCCCTGATAGTTCTACGATCTACCTTAACGCCGGAACAAAAGCAAGTTATCAAGCCAATACTTATATGAGTGATCGAACTATTTATCTTGAAGGCCAAGGTTTTTTCTCTGTAAAAAAAGGAAAACCCTTTACGGTAAAAACTGAACGTGGTAAGATTCGTGTGCTTGGAACCACCTTCGATATTAATACGAGAGGTCATGAAATATTTGTGGCTTGCTATTCAGGAAAAGTAGCAGTCGAAAAAAACAAAAAAGAGGTAACGCTAACAGCCGACGAAATAGCCTTGGATAAAAATGGAAGCTTAGAAAAAATCACGGTACCTTCTACTGATAAACCGACTTGGATAGAAGGTCTCTCTCGTTTTGAAAAGGTGCCACTTAATTTTGTTTTTGAAGAATTAGAACGACAGTATTCCGTGAAGGTTCAGTATAAAAAAGATTTGAGCGGTCGAGCTTATTCTGGAATTTTTCCGCATGATAATTTAGAAGACGCATTAAAGTTAGTTTGCGGAGCAATGAACCTAGACTACACTCGAAAGAAAAATATTATTACGGTTAAGTAACCATAAATTGTTCTACACTAGAAAAAAAATATTCTCTTATTGGCTGAGTATAGGATTTTGTCTATTACTCAATGGATACCTCTTCGCCCAAAACAACCAATTTTCTTTTGACCATACACCTTTACCCGTAGTTTTTACAGCATTAGAAAAAAGTACGGGTCATACCTTTAGTTATGATTATGAATTAATCTCCCCCATCTTAATTTCTGGAGATTTTAAAAAAACATCCATTGACCAACTTGTCAACAGGTTACTAACAAACACTGGACTTACTTATAATGCCGTAGGTCGTCATTTGATTATAAAACCAAATAATCCCATTGATCCTATTGAACTAAAAAAGACCGCTACAATTTGTGGTTACGTAAAAAGCGACCAACAACCCTTGGCATTTTCTAATATTATTTTAAAAATAAATGGTCGAGGTAGTCAGTCAGATGAAGACGGTAAATTTGAAATACCAGGACCTTTTGTAAAAAATACGGTCGTAGAAATTAGCCATCTTGGTTATCGTTCTCAACAAATATTATTGTCTGAATTTTTAGGAAATGATTGTTTGACCATCCATTTATCATCAGTAGAAAACACCTTGGGTGAAATCATTGTTTCTGATCAAAACAAAATTTCTAGCAATGATCTTTTTGAACAAACCATTTCTTTTCGACCTTCGCAACAATTAGCAGTGGCAGGTGCTCCGGATGGTGACGTTTTTAAAAGCCTTCAACAAATTCCGGGCATCAGTGGAACGGGAGAAACCGCCACCGGTATTCATATCCGAGGTGGTACTGCAGATCAAAATCTAATTCTTTGGGATAATATTCCGGTCTATCATACTGGACATTTTTTTGGAATGGTCTCTAATTTCAATCCAGGATTAGTAGACAAAGTATCGGTACAAAAAAACGGGGCAGATAGTAATTATGGTAATAGTGTTTCTGGCATCATAGATTTAAAAACAACCAATCAAATTCCAGATCGAATTTCCGGAGAAGTAGGAACCAATTTATTATATGGCGACGCTAGTTTTAAAATTCCCTTATTTAATAAAAAAGTGATGTTACTTTTTGGTGGACGACGTTCTTATACGGACTTTTTTAAAAATAAATCTTACGATAAATTCCTTAATCAAATCTTTCAGAGTGGTCGAGTAAACGAAGATCCAGAACGACTCACAGATCGAACGCCATTGGTTCCCAATACACGCTTTTATGATATAAATTTTAAATTTTTATATCAATTAACACCAAAAGATCAAATCAGCTTTTCCTATTTAAACACCAAAGATCAAACAAATTACCAGCAATACCTTTATTGGTCTGATGAGATTATTACGGAAGACAGATTGACTTTTTCAAATCAAGGATACAATATTCATTTTCAACATCAATGGCACTCCGACCATCAAACCAAGATCAGTTTTAGTGAAACAAAGTTCTCTAGTGACTATTATTATATCAGTGATAATTCTCGAGATTTTGTTCAGGTGGAACAAGATTATCGCAACCAAATTGGCGAAAAAACATTAAAGATCAATGATCAATGGCAGATAAATCCAGCACATCGTTTTGCATTTGGTTATCAATATAGTCATCGGAATTTTCGGATATTTAGCGACGAAGATTGGTTTGGAGAATTGATCAATTATGACTTTCGTGGAAGCGGAACCACACAATCTGCTTTTCTAAATTATGTTTTTCAAGAACAAGAAAAATATCGTGTAAAACTTGGCTTACGTTATAATTATCACCAACCACTGAATGGTCATTATTTTGAACCAGAGTTTCGTACTAGCTTTTCTCCCTTCGCCGGCCTTTCTGTTTCTATTGGAGCTGGTCGTGCTTATCAATTTGTCAATCAACTCATCGTAGACAATGATGATTTCCAAGGAGAAGAATTTTTCTGGACGCTTGCCACCACAGCCGATACGCTACGAGGAGAAGTACTACGTAACGATCAGATAGATTTTGGCATTAAGTATCAGAAAAAAGGATGGACCGTACAAACTGATTTCTTTAGAAAATCGCTAACAGGTGTCACCTCTTTTAATGAATTTTCTGATCGTTATTATAACCCCAACATTACTGGAAAACAAAGTATCAATGGAGTAGAATTTTCCATCGCCAAACAAATTAAAAATCTAAACCTTCAATTAAATTATCAGTGGCAACAAAACGAATATGATTTTGACTTTTGGAATGAAGGAAAACCATTCGTTCCTAGACATTTCCAAGAAAACCGTTTACAAATCCTTAGCACTTATCAAAATGATTGCTGGCTCTTATCTACCAATTGGACCATCGCCAATGGTTTGCAATACACGCCTGCTACTACCCTAAAATTTGATTCTCCTAATGGCATCCCTTACGTAGGTTTAGCCAGTCGCAACAGTGCTCAATTACCAACTTACCATCGACTGGATATTAGTGGTTTGTACAAATGGAAAATTCATAAAACTAAAGAATGGAAATTACATACCGGCTTATCTTTAATCAATGTTTATAATCACACCAATTTTGTCAATCGCTTTCATACGGTACAAGATCCTTTCAACAATCCAGAATTATTAACACAGGATAAATTAGGATTGCCTTTTATTCCTAATTTAATTATAAAATTTAAATGGTAAATTTGATGATGAAAAATTTCTTTACCTTACTGCTGCTATTCGTAATCATTTTCTGCGGATACGCATTTGTCAAAAGTTCTCAAAATAACACATCTATGGATGCTACTAAAAATGTACTAGGCACAGAATTAAAATCTTGTTGTACCGATCCCATGACTGGCTACTACCGCGACGGCGTATGTAATACAGGACCAACAGATAGCGGACGCCACGTGGTTTGTGCAGAGATGACACAGGAGTTTTTGGATTTCACCAAAGCACGAGGTAATGATTTATGTACTCCTTTCCCTCAATATAATTTTCCGGGTTTAAAAGCAGGCGACCGTTGGTGTCTTTGTGCGGTTCGATGGAAAGAGGCTTATGACGCAGGTAAAGCACCAAAAGTTATTCTGGAATCTACGCACCTAAAGGCACTGGATTATGTAAAAATGGAGGCCTTACAGGAAATGGAGATCAATAATTGATATTAATTAATAATGTTCCGTCAAGTGTGTCTCTGGCCGCCCGCACCTATAATCTCCGCAATACTGCGGAGCAGGCTCTAAAGGATCGCCAACGCTAAGACACACTTCAAGGGACACCGCCATAAAACCTTTTTGAGCTATGACTAACTCAAAACTTCAACCCCTCTTCCATGAAAAAGCAACTACTTTTTATTTTCACATTCATCTGGTTAATCGTTTCAACTCTTTCCGCTCAAGTACAAAAAGCACCCGAAGTGAAAGAAGGTGACGGACCTTATCCACAATTGATCATTCGGGGCATCACCCTCATTAATGGGAACGGTGCACCACCGCGTGGTCCAATTGATATCGTGGTGGAGAATAATAAAATTACTAAGATTGCCGTGGTCGGTTATCCTGGTGTCGAAATCGAACCAGAATATCGTCCTGAACTAAAACCGGGTGGAAAAGAACTCGATTGTAGTGGTATGTATTTACTGCCAGGATTTGTAGATATGCATGGTCATATCGGTGGAAAATCTCAAGGAGCGGATGCAGAATATGTTTTTAAACTTTGGCTGGGACATGGTATCACTACGATCAGAGATCCCTCGTGTGGAAATGGATTAGATTGGGTATTGGATCATAAAAAGAAAAGTGATGCTGGAACGATTACCGCTCCACGAATTCAAGGTTATACGGTTTTTGGACAAGGAGCAGATGAAGCGATTAGTACACCGGAAGCAGCTCGTGCTTGGGTTCGTGAAAATGCCGCAAAAGGATCAGATGGTATTAAGTTTTTTGGTGCCGCACCAAAAATTATGGCAGCTGCTTTGGATGAAAATAAAAAACTAGGACTACGCTCTGCTTGTCATCATGCACAGATGGATGTAGGACGATGGAATGTTTTAAAATCTGCTCGTGCAGGGCTAACGACGATGGAACACTGGTATGGTTTGCCCGAAGCATTATTTGTTGATCGAACGGTCCAAAATTATCCGGTAGATTATAATTATCAGAATGAGCAACATCGTTTTAAGGAAGCAGGAAGATTGTGGACACAAGCCGCTCCACCCTATTCTGATCATTGGAATAAGGTCATGAATGAATTATTGGAATTGGATTTTACGATTGATCCAACTTTTAATATTTATGAGGCGAGTCGAGATTTGATGCGGGCAAGACGGGCAGAATGGCACGAAGAATATACGATTCCTTCTTTATGGCAATTTTATATGCCTAGTAAAATTTCTCATGGTTCCTACTGGCATTTTTGGGGAACGGAAGAAGAGGTGGACTGGAAAAAGAATTATCAGCTTTGGATGACTTTTATTAATGAATATAAAAATAAAGGAGGTCGAGTTACCGCCGGATCTGATTCTGGTTTTATTTTTCAACTTTATGGTTTTGCTTATATCCGAGAATTGGAACTGCTTCGCGAAGCTGGTTTTCATCCACTTGAAGTAATTCGTTCTGCTACTCTAAACGGCGCAGAGGCGTTAGGTATGGATGATCGGATCGGTTCTGTAGAAGTTGGAAAATTAGCAGATTTTGTCATCGTAGAAGAAAATCCATTGAGGAATCTAAAAGTTCTTTATGGAACTGGCGCTATCAAACTCACCGAAGAAAATGAGGTCGTCCGAGTCGGCGGTGTCAAGTACACGGTGAAAGACGGTATTATCTATGATGCTAAAAAATTATTGGCGGATGTACGAGAAATGGTTCGTGAAAGTAAGTCAAGTGAAGGAGTTGAGATCAGACAACCGGGGATAAAAGAATAGCATCTATTAAACAGTTTAATAAATAGGCTAACTAAAATCACATCGTATCTCGAACTGATTTTAGTTAGCTTTTTCTCTAAAAAGGTTTAGCAAACCTCTTCGTTATTGAAGTTGTTTAGATCAATGATCATTTTCAATGAAAATTAAATTAGTATTTTCATTGAAGAGGTTTGGTTCCTAGTTGAAGGGAATAATTAATCCCAAGTCAAATTCAACAATCCAGTTTCTGCATTATATGATTCTACGGTTACGCCAACTGGGAAGACTCCCGAAATATTTACTTCGCTAGGAAGATCGACGATTAGACTTAAAGAATTTCTTCGAAGATCAGATGGCACTTCTTCATCATCCAAAAAGATGGTCAAAATATTACCCTCTTGAGAGCTAGAAATTTCCACTGCATCTCGAACGCGCAAGTATTCGTATACCTCTTGCATCGGAGCCATCCAAACTTTTTTATCGGACCAAGGCTTTCCAAATTCATTTTCAATATAATCCATGTAAGATTTAAAATCATCATATTCTACTCGGATATTATATTCTCCATCATGAGGATGTCCAACTGCATGCACAAATTCTGAAATCCAGTAATGATCTCCATCGCCTGCTAAATCAGCAACCATGTCAAGGTCTTCTCCATAAGGAGTATCCGAAACTTCTAACGCATAGCGATGCATTTTAAATTCATTATAATCAAACTCATCACTTACTTCTAGTCCTTCATAACCAGGCAAATCACGATCTTGATCATAAACGGCAACCATTCCATTTTCATAGGCTGGCTCATAATAATTAGTATTTCCAGAAGGAATGACAAAATGAGTTGGTATGAATCCTAATTCATCTTCTAGCACATCGCGGTTCACTATTATTTCCTCATCATAATCACAACCACCATTGCAATGCGTATGACCGTGACCAAAAACATCCCAATCGCTGTTATACATTTCTCGCATATTGTCCCAAGTAATATGATAATTAGTGACTTCATCTGAAGCTAACTCAGTATTTAAAGATAGACCTGCTTTAAATTTAACTTCGTTTCCACAACCATCACTAAACGAAAATCCTGCTTCCTCAATATGTGGATCGTCTGGAAAATCGAACCAAGGAGTTTCTGGGTTGGTCGGTGGAAATCCAGAAACACCTCCATTGATCAGTGGGAAGGTGATATAATAATCCCAAATACTTCCATCATCCACCGTCATACTGTAAGCAAAATCTTTATTGTATTTTAATTTTGATTTTGAAATATTTATAGACTCAATTGGTTGATTCAACGCTAACAGAATCCGTTTTCCGTCGTTCGTGTTAGGCTCGTTAGTAGTACTACTTGCCAGATTAGACAAAAGAGAAGTGTTTCCTGCTTCGTCAATTACTCGTATCGCAAAATAATAGGTAGTGTTATAATTCAGACCACTAATCGTTTTACTTTCGTTTGTTCCTGCTAGCTGCGGCGCGTTGATAGCCACTGCACTGGCATTAGAAAAATTTGATTGATTAATTGGATTAGTGCTATAACGAAGATCATAACTAGTAGCCGTTCCATCATTTCCATCATCTCCACTCGCCTTCCAATCTAACTGAACAGACTGGCCGGTAACGTTTGACGTTGCAAGGGTTATTACTTGAGCCGGTGCGATATTATCTGTAGTTGTTTCTCCGTCACAATATCCGTAGATCGCCAATTCCGACACCTTCGAACTTGGGTCTTCCATGACTACTTTTAGATATCGAGTAGTGACTGGCGTCGTGTGTTCTGTCCAGCTAAGATAGGCTTGTAAGTTGTCATCAACAATGGGAGCACTTTCCCAGTCACCAGGAGCACCAGCATAAATTCTAAAATTTCCAACTCCATTAATATCTCTTAAAAAGATACGCGTCAAGGTTTTGGTGCTTCCTAAATCTAAATATCCTTCAGCTGGATAAAAACGAGACTTCCAACCTGGAAACCAAAAACTTAATGGATTTCCTCCTGGTCCATTAGCAGGGTCATCAATCACATCTTGTTCATCAATCAAATTACCTGGATCACCAGCCCCAAAAATTAATTGGGAAGCAAATATTTCACAAAGTGTTTCTTCTCCCTCTGTTGGTCCCGGATTATCTTCTGCTTCTACAACAACCGTGATCGTAGTAGATGCTGATAGACCGTTTTGTCCTGTCGCATTAAGTGTGATGGTATAAGTACCTTCATCTCCATTTTCTGGTTGTAAATTGAAGGTTCCATTTCCATTTTCGAAATAATTAAAATTGATGAAATCTGGTAAATTTGTCGCAGAAAGGTTCGTAGCATTCTCAACTTGAATAGCAACTGTTTCCGTTGTTCCTTCGGTAAGCGTTATAGTAGATGGTACATTGAAAATAATCTCTTCCCCTGTCGGACCTCCTATTTCAGTACCATAGATTCGAACCTCAGCAACTCTAGAGCGAGGTGTCTTTATTCTAAAAAGAAGGTGGGTTGTTATGACATTTACAGAATGCGATTTCCAAATACCAAAATCCTCCAAACCGTCTACCGCTATCGCATCATAATCCCAATTATCAGGACTTCCCGCAAATACTTTAAACTGACCACTTCCCGCAAAATCATATAATTCAATTTCACTCAATTCATAAGTTCCACCAAGATCTACATAGGCAAAAGCTGGATAATCATCTGTATCCCAACCTGCAGTCCAGTGGGTTTCTAGATTTTCATCAAATAATGTTTCTGCATTAGTTTCCGCAAAAACTTGTGAAGCACTGATCGGAATTAATGTTTGCGAAGAACCTATAGAAAGAAAAACAACAAAGCAAAAACTTGTTAGAATTGTTTTTATAAAAAATGGATATATCTTGTTCATGTGGTGGAAATATTCTAATAGTGTGGTGGAAAACTAGGTAACGGCTTATTCAATTATTAAGCGATCAACTTCAATTAATTTTGTCTGATAACTTATTTGATATTGATAAATACCTGATGGTAAATGCGCTAATCGCCATTCGTAATAATTAGTAGTAGGCATTTCCTTTCGAGCGACCGCTCTTCCTTGAGTATCAAAAATGATTATTTCATCAAATGATTGACCGATGGTTTTGATATTTAAAATGTCCGTGACTGGATTAGGAAAAACTAGGACATTCGTTTTAGGGTCTGTAGCGATTGCTTCAGGTAGTTTAATGTTTTTAATCACCAATTCACCCGTTGCTTTTATTCCTGGATTTATATAAAAATGAAAATGGCTAATATTACTTAGATCTATTTTTTTAGCTAATTTTTCAAAATCATAAGTCACCAATACAAAATCAGTACTTCCTTCCAACTTTATTTTTGTAAAATTATCCGTCGCCTGATTTCCTTCTTCATCCATCAGATCAATCCGCAAATCAACTGGTGTAGCTGACTGTACTAAAAAAGACATCACCGTATTTTTAGAAAAATCGGCTTCTCCAAGATAAAGGGTAAAAGCTTCCCAAGGTTGTTTTTGGTAATTAATCACTAGTGCTTCCTCTGAAACTTCTGTCAGTTGAAAGTGGTCATTGGCAAACCACTGAAGGTTTTGCGCGGTAGTTGGTACAGTAGCAAAGAACGATACTGATAACAGCGTTATCAAGATGAGTCTCATATGTTGCATGGTTCAAAATTTACACACAAGGATGCCAAAATAAAAAAAGGGCAACGAATGGGTGGTATTATCGATGAAGTTTCTTAAAAGCTCTTATTTCAAAAAAATGAAATAAAAATCATCTTTTAAGTGATTTTTGGAAAGGTGAATGCCTAATTTAACAATTCTGCACAAAGATAAATAATATTCTCAATATATATCATTTCTTTTGCTATTTAGGCCCAGACATGAACTAGTTAGCCCCCTTTTTACGTAAAAAGAGGGCTAACTAAAAATCGCAATTAAGGCTTGCCGACCGTATTAGGTTGGGAAGCAAAATGCCAATAGCTCTTCTCTATTATATATCAAAATTAATTTCTACCTCTGGTGAAGTAAGATGTGCCTGACAAGTCAAGATTAATCCTTCTGCTACCTCATCATCATCTAACGCATAACAAGCTTCCATTTTGACCGTTCCAGATTTCACTTTCGCCATACAAGTAGAACAAGAGCCAGAAGTACAAGAATAAGGTGGCTCAATTTTCATATCCAACATCGCATCCAGAATAGTCTTGTTGGCTGGAACATCCAACTCTACCGTTTTACCGTCAAGGGTAACGGTTAATTTGCCTGCTCCACCTGCTCCAGTCGCCGCAGCTGCTCCGGCTTTTTGATCCTGAGGAGGCGTAGAACTAAATCGTTCAATGTGAATAGATTTTGCATCCACTCCTCTTTTCAATAAAACGCTTTCTACACTATCCATCATTGGTCCAGGACCACAGATAAAGTAAATCGCTTCTTTGCTTCGTGTTGGATGCGTATCCAAAAATGCGTTCGTATTCGCACTATCTGGGACACCAACTTTACCCGGCCAAGTGATTTTTCCTTTTTTTAGAAAAGCAGTAAATCCTGTTGGCTTTTCACGAATAGGATCTGCTAAGATATGTTCAACATGTAGTTGTCCTTGGTATTTCTTTTCTAAATTTTCTAAATCCGATCTAAAAATGATATTGTTTTCATCCTGATTTCCGTAAAAAAGATTCACAGAACTTTTAGGTTCATTTTCCAATACCGTTTTTAAAATAGACATCAATGGCGTCACCCCACTTCCTCCTCCAAAAAGGTAAAAATCTCGCTGCTGATCCGCCGAAAACTCCGTAGTGAATTTCCCTTGTGGTGGCATGACTTTTACCGTCATTCCAGCCTTTAAGTTGGAATTGATATGATTAGAAACAAGACCATTTTTCACTCGTTTAACGGTTACCGTCGTCGTATTATCCAAAGGACTACTTGACATAGAATAGGCTCTGCGTACATCTTGACCATTAATATCAAACCGAAGCGTCAAATATTGTCCAGCTTCGTATTGAAATAATTCCTCGTGTTCAGCGGGTATAGAAAAACTAACAGATACTGCATCTGCGGTCTCATTGGTTACGTCTTTTACTTTCAGATCGTAAAACTGATTCTTATTGCTCATAATATTTTTTTGTGACGGCAAAAATAACGAATGTTAGGTACATAAGTACCGTTCCGTAAGGAGAACTAACACGAAGAGTAGGGAAATTGTTGAAGAATTAGATATTATGTAAGAATAAGGATTGGTAAACGCTTTAAATTTTTACCATTACATAATTCTTCTAGAGATTACCATTTTAGCTTAAAAACTCACCAACCGTCGACTCTGATCCTGAACTGCCATAATATTGGCTGGGTCAATAAAATATTCCTCCATCGTTTGAGGACGAACACCTGCCGTATCATTGGCAGCAAGCGTACTAGTAGACAATTGCATCGTTGGCGTAGAAAGACGATCCGTCACGGGGCGTAAGGTACGCTGAAGATTTTGAGCCACTTCTTGTAGTGTATCCAAAATGGTATTTTTTTGATTTAAATCCGTTGATATTGGGCTAACATTTTTACGACGTACCGGAATGCTTGCTGCGGGAACGGAAGCAGCCAAATAACCAGGTGCTTCATTATAAACCGTATCTGCTTCTTGAATAGCGAGTGCGTTTTGACTAAGATTATTTTCATTGCCTGTCCAAGGAATAAAAAAGTAAAGTAATACCAAACTGACACCTAAAGCAGGCTGCCATGCTGGAACAGGATAGTTGAGCAACGTGCTCCACCAATTAGCATTGGTAGATTTTTGTTTCTGAGCAGCTACGGCTTTCAGCAAATTGGCTTTCACATGTGGACTTGGTAATGGCAAATCTCTAGCAAACATTTCTGTTGCCGCTAGGATCGTTTTACGCGCAGCATCATAGCTTGCTGGCGAGAACGTATGCGCTACCAGCAAAGCTTCTGCTTCGGTAAGCTCTACAAAACTTTTATTTCGCATCAGCTGCTCCACCTGTGGATCTATGTTAGCCTGTTTGCTTCTCATAATTCATGCTATTTAATGCTTCAGGTCGAAAAACCTGTAGCTTGTCTGATAACTTTCGGAGGGCGTAGTAAAGTCGAGACTTTACGGTTCCT
>CALKJE010000152.1 GCA_937995675.1 uncultured Saprospiraceae bacterium | reverse complement strand
GTATTACGGAAAAAAGATTAAATTTAAATCAACTAAATATTTGACTTCGGTGGTTTAAGGTTGGGGGTAAGTATACTATTAGTCAGGTAAAGCATATACCAGTGACGATTGCTAGCAGTATTCTTAGTTTTGTGTTATTAATTTTTGGTCTAATCCATTTAGGTATTTACAAAAAGATTTCTCCAGAAAAGTATTTATTAAAATTTGCCAAGATTATTTACTGGTTTGGTATATTATTATTTGTGTCCATGCTTTTGGATTATTTCGTATTTTCTTTTGATATAGAACCTACAGTTTTATATGGAAAATTATTTCCTCTTTATTTTTACTCACATTTACTTTTGTTGGTATGGTTAATAATAGATCAAATTTTTTATCCAAAAGATAAATCGAAATTATTGTAAATCGAATCTTCTATTCAATAGTTCAGTAGCTTTTCAGTTGAGGAAAGCATTGATTGTTATTAAGATTTAAGAAGACATAAATCTTTCGGATTCCTCCTCCACTTCCACCAAAGAAGCCATATCTTTGCAATTATTCTCAATTTAAAATCTAGTGCATCATGCCTCTCCTCCTCCACATCGAAACCTCCGCAGAATTCTGTTCCGTTTGCCTTAGTGAAGGAACAACCATTCTAGCCGCTCGGGAAGGAACCGAACGATTTACCCATGCCGCTCAAATCACGGTGTTTGTAGAAGCCTGTATGGAAGCCGCTCAACGAACTTTGAGTGAACTTTCCGCGGTCTCTGTGAGTATGGGCCCAGGATCTTATACAGGGCTTAGAATCGGCCTTTCAGCAGCCAAAGGAATCTGTTATGCTTTGGATAAGCCATTGATTGGTGTCGAGACCTTAGAAGCTTTAGCAACGGCTGCTTACAAACTTCGAAAAGAATCCGCCATTTATATTCCGATGATTGATGCACGTAGAATGGAGGTGTATACGGCGACTTTTGATGCTACACAAAAAAAGCTAACAGAGACAGAAGCCCTGATTCTGACAGAAGACTCCTTTGTTGAGCAATTAAAAAATAATGAAAAAGTAATCTTCTGCGGAAACGCTGTTGAAAAATCACAAACCGTTATCACCGCCTCAAATGCTGATTTTCAACCACTTATAAGCGTTGCTTCTCATCTGATTGGCCCCGCTTTGCGCAAATGGAATGCAAAGGAGTTTGAGGATATAGCCTACAGTGCGCCATTTTATTTTAAAAATCCCAACATCACAACGCCCAAGCCAAACGTATTAAATAAAATAATGAATGGTAAAAATATATGATTTTATAATTAAAATTTTTATTTTTGGCTCATAGTCAAGCGCTTTATACCTTATCTAATATCTTAATGTTTTTCGGTTGGTATAGTTTTTGGCTAAATGAGATGTAAGTACATGTACAAATTGAATTATATAATTTTGTTCATATACTTAGTATTATTATTCTATTTAATTTTTAAAAAACATAGTATGAGAAAGCAAAAAAACGAGACAATCGTTTTGAAGAAAGGCAATAGGGAAATCCAGTTGGATTATGCCGAACTTCGCAAAGCGGTTCTAGTTTTAAGAGCAGTCAATCACAAATTACGTCAGAGCATCATCGACTTATTAGAAGAAAACGACAAGATGACTGTTACTGATATTTACATTAAACTAAGATTGGAACAGTCTGTTGCTTCGCAACACTTAGCAATTCTTCGAAGAGCTGGTGTAGTAGCTACGGATCGTCAAGGAAAGTTTATTTATTACTCGTTAGATAAAGACAGATTGTCTCAGATCTCTCGATTGGTAGAAGAATTAGCGGCGTAATTAAATTATACCTACCTGCATTTGGGCAGGCAAAACGTCCTTCCGACGCATAATTTAATTTTTTTATATTTTATAAAAGGAGTATTTGTTATGTGTTTCGCACAAAAAATGCTGTAAATCATTTGATTTACAGCATTTTTTTTGGAATTTTTTTCATTTAAATAAATAAAAAATGCATATTTGCTAGTGATTTAATTTATACCTATAAGCAGCTATCCTGCCTGACCAATTAATCTTGCTCATTCAGGGTGCTCACAAAACTAAAAACTCCTCTATGAGAAAGGCGAAAGTTGTTCTTAAAAGTGAAACACTCTCCGAGTCTTCTGAAATTTTACGTGCGTTGACACACCCCTTAAGAATGAGAATTCTAGAATTTATTGATCGTCATGATTCTATTAATGTAAACAAGATTTACAATACCCTGAAACTAGAACAGTCAATCACTTCTCAGCATTTGCGCATCCTTCGTAATGCAGGGATCGTACTTACGGAACGGGAAGGAAAGTTTATTCACTACAAAATTGATTATACCAAAGTTTCTAAAGTATTATTAGCCGTTAATAA
This sequence comes from uncultured Saprospiraceae bacterium, assembly GCA_937995675.1. Classification (GTDB taxonomy): domain Bacteria; phylum Bacteroidota; class Bacteroidia; order Chitinophagales; family Saprospiraceae; genus JALZUU01. The sequence goes on along the minus strand of CALKJE010000152.1, from coordinate 10,900 downwards.
TTTTTTAGACGAAGAATAATAGCATTAAAACCGCTTAAAATAAAAAAAAGGCAGTGACGAACTTCGTTACTGCCTTTTTTGCTCTAAAGCTGTCGAGCAAAAAGGTAAAAACAAAATAAGATTTACCAAAAATATAAGAGCGAGTGGAGGTTCTTCCTTTAGGAAGTTAGAAGGCAGTCAAGCAAAAAAACAAAGTGATTTAAAGCGTTTTCTACCTACTCTATTGATTCTTTTCCATTTTCTGGATCTATTGTTTGAGTGATATCCTCTGCAGACTCTGTCGTAGAGGCTAAATCTGATGTAGCTGCCGCTTCTTTGGCTTTTTTTACTTCCTCTACTGTTTTAGGAGTAGGACCATTAAGCTCTTCTGAATTAAAAACATCACGGTAAAACAAGATAATACTTGCTACACCTACCGTAATGGATACATCGGCCACATTAAATACCGGTCGGAAAAATTCAAAAGACTGTCCAGGCCAAATCGGGGACGAATCGGGAAAGGTTCCTCTATATAAAGGGAAATGGAACATATCTACTACCTTTCCATGTAGAAAACCAGCATAACCACCTCCTTCGGGTAAAAATTGAGCAGGTCCAGGAAGATAACGGCTTGATTCAGAGAAAACCAATCCATAAAAGGCACTATCGATAATATTCCCAATTGCACCAGCTAGAATAAGCCCAGCACTAATTAAAAAACCTAAAGCTACTTTAGATTTGATAAGCGTACGCAAATAGAAGGAGAGAACGATGACGGCAATAATTCTAAAAATACTTAGCCCTAGTTTTCCCCAATCACCTCCAAACGTAATTCCAAAAGCCATTCCTGGATTTTCTACAAAATGTAGCATGGACCAATTACCAATCAACGGAATCTCTTCCCCATACATCATATTGGTTTTAACCCAAATCTTTAAAGCCTGATCTACAATCAGCACAAATAAAATAACGGAAAGAACTTTAGTTGATCTACTCAAAATTTTTAGTTTTTTGGCAAGAATACACAATTTGATCACTAGCCATTTTATAAACGTCTAAAATTAGTAATTAGTTTTTTCAAAATTACCTATTAATTCAGAGCTTAACCCTCAAAAAAATAGTGATTACAGCTATTACCATAATCACTATCCAGTCTAATCACTTATATCGGTAATTGACTTACGTCAAAAAGAGACGTATTTATCGTTTGTTTTTTGCTTCGATACTAAGGGTAGCGTGTGGAACAGCTTTTAAACGTTCTTTTGAAATTAGCTTCCCAGTCACTCGGCAAATTCCGTAAACCTTGTTTTGAATTCGAAGTTTAGCATTTTCTAAGTGCTGAATGTGTTTGCGTAAGCGACTAGCCAACGTACTGATCTGCTCGTTTTCAACAGAACCAATACTATCATCCAAACCCTTAGATTTTGAATCTGCATTATTAGAACTATCCGAAAGCTGCTGAACATAGAAATCCAATTGCTTTTTAGCTTCTGATAATTTTCCTTCAATTAGCATTTCAAACTCCCCTAGTTCGCTATCTGTGTAGCGTGTCTTTACTGCTTTCTCACTCATGGTAAAAAATTTAGTGTTGAAGCTGTTGAAAGATGTTCACAAAAGGTGAGGGTAAGTGCTTGGCAATGTGGACGATGCTTATTTTTATTTTCGTAGCCTTCGCTACATAAATAAAAATAGCAGAAGATCCACGTTGTCAATGACTTGTCCGTAACCATTGTGCTTCATTTTTTAACAGCTTCGTTAGCAAATAAACTGGTTTAAGAACCAGCTACTAGTAAAAAGATGCCTGGTTTTGCTTTTATGATGCAAAAATACGGCAAATCTGTGCAAATAAAAAATATTTGATAATAGATCAATCTCGACTTTTGAGGCCAATACTAAACATCTTTCTACTACTTAAAGTAGAATTGATCCAAATATATTGCCACGATAGATAAGTTTTAACGCAAAATTTTAGAATAGATCATTCGCAGAGAAACTTGGCTCGATTTTTACATATAAAAAAACGTAATACAAACATCGCCTACTTACTGATGAGCTGTGAGAAAACTCTATAGTAAGTGCTTGGGCTAATTGCGAACCCATTAAAACACCTGCTATGTTGAGAAAACGTATCGTAAGTGCAGCATTGCTGTGCCTTTTGAGCCTATTTGGCTTTTCCCACTCTACTATTAATGTTGAAAATTCCACCCTTGCTTTCATAGAGCTGCAAAGTGATATGGCTGTCAGAGAGATGTGGCGAACAGGTATTCCTGCCAGTATCACGTTGGCTCAGGCCATCGTCGAATCCTCTTGGGGTAAAGGACCACTCGCAGTAAAGGGTAATAATTATTTCGGAATAAAATGTAATAATAATTGGTCTGGAGATACGATGTATCAAGAAGACGATGATTATAAAAATGGCAAACTAGTTCCTTCTTGTTTTAGAGTTTATGCTTCGGTGGAGGAATCCTACATTGATCACTCAAATTTCTTAGTAGAAGGGGCTCGCTATTCGGCTTTGTTTAAACTTTCTAGCTCAGATTATAAAGGATGGGCAAAAGGTTTAAAAGCGGCAGGATATGCAACCGACCGTCGATATGCCGAAAAGCTAATCGAAAAAATCGAAGCGTATCAACTGTTTCAATATGATCGGATCAATCAAAATTTTAATGTAGAAAGTGGTTTGGCTACGTATAATAGTAATTCGGCTACGTCAACTTCAATGCCGAGTCCTCTAGAAGTACCAGATGCCTTTGAACTTCCAGATGATTATGTTCCAAATTACTATGGTGTTTCTACAGAAAAAACACCCGCATCTGGACAAAAAGAACCAATGCCAGCGGTTAGTACCGAAGCAAGACATGCAGTTGCTCCTGAGCGACCAAAAAGATATAGAAACAGATAAGAAAAATGCTATTTGCATTAAAGAGACTGGGTATTTAAAATATCCTTTTTTAATGGTTGATCACGGATTTATTTTTCAATGATCAATCGTTCAAAAAAAGAGTGTACCGACACTCTAGAGGCTGTCCCAAAACCAATTGTAGATGGTATTTAATATCATCGCAGCCAGATAGCAGTGAAGTGAAAACTAAAAAAATGTTTAGTTTTATACTTCACTGCTCTATCTTTGTATCGTAATAACCTTCATTTCACTTGAACCGTACTTTCCTGATTAATGTGCTTTTCCTGATCGGCATCAATGTGTTGATTAAGCCATTTTACTTATTTGGAATTGATCGAGTTGTCCAAAATACCGTTGGTAAAGAAGCTTACGGGCTGTATTTTGCCATCATAAACTTCACCTTTCTGCTACAGATTATTAGTGATTTCGGAATTCAGAGTTACAATAACAAAAGCATAGCACAACACCGGAACCTACTCGGTAAGTATTTCCCTAATATCCTAATGCTCAAGGCTATTCTAGCTGCAATCTATCTACTGGTAATATTTCCGGTAGCTTGGTTACTTCAGTACGAATGGTCAGTTTTTCCGATGATTCTGGCGGTGGGTATCAATCAAATACTGATTAGTCTACTATTTTATATGCGATCTAATGTTTCTGGGTTGGGACTCTATCGTACCGATAGTCTTCTATCAGCTATGGAAAAATTGCTGATGATTATCGTTTGTGGAAGCTTATTATATATTCCATCTTTTAAAGAAAATTTCCGTATTGAATGGTTTATTTATGCACAAATGGGAGCGTTATTGACGGCCACACTGACGGCTTATCTGATTGTACGTAAGCATTTACCAAAGATCAAGTGGCGATATAATCCACTTTATTTAAGAATAATTTTACGAGAAAGTTATCCTTATGCATTGGTGCTATTCCTAATGACGTTTTATACTAAAATTGATGGGGTAATGATTGAGCGAATGCTGCCAGACGGACGGGCAGAAGCAGGTATTTATGCGTCAGGTTACCGATTGTTAGATGCAGCAAATATGACAGGATTTTTATTTGCGAGTTTACTTCTGCCTATGTTTTCCCGTATGCTAAAGATGAAAGAAACTATTCGGCCTTTATTTAAATTAAGTTTTTTGTTGATATGGGCCATTTCTATTTCTGTAGCTGCACAGTGTTGGTTTTTTCGCAATGAGATCTCCATGTTATTGTATAGCGAAGCGAATGAATATTGGGGGACCGTCTTAGGATATTTAATGCTGACTTATGTTGCTGTTAGTGGAACTTATGTTGCCAGTACCTTGATTACGGCAGAAGGTAAGCTGATGCGAATGAATAAAATATTTTTAGTTGGGATTGTTTTGAATGTCGTTTTAAATTTTTTCTTAATTCAGCGCAATGGAGCGGCTGGAGCAGCTCTTGCGACCATCATAACACAAAGTTTTGTTTTATTGGCGCAATTACTACTAATAGCTAAATTGTTTAATATGAAGGTTGAAGTTTCGCTAATAGCAAGAGTAATATCTTACGCAATTTTGGTGACGGTTACCGCTTGGTGGGCCTATACCTTTTGGCCAGGAGATTGGTGGTGGAAGCTGGTCGGTAGTAGTTTTATTTCAATAATTTTGTCTCTTCTTTGTGGTATGATTAACCTTGGTCAGTTAAAAAGCTTGAAATAACCATCAAATTATCTACTTTTGTTGAAATCTTAAAAAATTATGCAGGGGAAGGAGCATCTTTTAGACGCGATTCGAGTCTTATACAAATGGAAAATATTTATTTTTATTGTCTGCTTACTGGCAGCGATTGGTAGTATATTCTTAGCATTGTCAAAGGATAATTATTATCAGTCATCCACCCTGTTCTATGCCACCAACCATGATTTGTCCAAACCCAATCCACTTGGAAATATTGGAAAGAATACCTTCTATTATGGAAGTGGTGAAGACATGGACAGATTAATGACCCTCTCTGAATCAGACTTATTAGCAGACTATTTAATTGATAGTTTTCAGCTGTATCAGCATTATGAAATAGATACTTCAGATGTGAAGAAGGATTTTCGAGTGATGGAAGTATTTCGATCGCAATATAAAGTTCTCAAGACTAAACATGATGCGATAGAAATTCTAGTTGAAGATATTGATCCAAAAATGGCTGTTAAAATTGCTGATGCTGCCCGAGATAAAGTAAATGCGCTGGCCCAAGAGATGATCAGAAAAAGCCAAAAACAGCAAATGGGCATGATGGAAATGAATATTAGCAGTCGGAAAGTGAGAATTGATTCGTTAGAAAAGGTGTTAGCATCTAGCCGCACTAAATATGGTATTTTTAATTCTGCTACCCAAAGTCGTGATTTACCAGAAATGTTATTGATAAAAGAAGGTAAATTAAATGAAGAAAAAGGACGACTAGAAGAGTTGAAAAAGTATTCTTCTGTTCCACAAGATACTATTATCTTTAGTACTGCACGGATCAAAGGTTTAGAGAGGCAAATACAAAATTTGAATAAACAGATTCGATTATTTACTGAAGGTTTTTCAGATTATGAAGTTTTATATCGAGCACATCAGATTCAAAAAGATGAAATGGCTTTTGAAGGTCAGCGTCTCAAACAACTTCAAGCTGCCTACAATAGTAAATTCACTGCCTTGCATGTTATAGAAACAGCTAGATATCCAAGAGATAAGTCTCGCCCTAAACGTTCTATTATAATCATCGCTTCAGTATTATTAGCCTTTGTTTTAAGTTGTGTAGCTGCCTTAGTTACAGATACCTATAAAGGGATTAATTGGCAGGAGGTACTAAATGGATAAGCTGCTCGCCCGTTGGAATATCCAAGCACAGGATGTTTTTATGTACAGTTTTGCGGTACTGATACTGGCTAGCATATTAACCGCCGTCCGTTATGAAACCAATATTTATGCCTTGCTTCCCTTTGGCGTTTTAGTAGCCTATCTTTGTGTCGTCGATTTTCGGAAAGTATTTTTTCTACTCTTATTTAGTCTTCCATTTTCGATGGAAACAGAGTTGCCAGGAGGATTCTCTACAGACCTTCCTTCAGAACCATTGGTATTGATTCTTCTAGGAGTATATCTACTTTTTTTTATTAAGAATTTATCAACGTTTAAGCGCCACTTTTTCTATCATCCCTTGACCGTCTTATTGGGTTTTCATTTTCTCTGGACAACAGTTTGTACGCTCATGTCTAGTGATAGTTTTGTTTCTTTAAAATTTTTGCTTGCCAAGTTCTGGTATATTGTTGTCTACTTCTTTATGGCAGGATTATTATTGAAAAATAAAGAAGCTTTCCGCACCATGATTTGGTGTGTATCAATTGCGCTATCTATTACGGTCATCTATGTTATGTTTCGTCATTCAGGACATGGATTTAGTTTTGATACGATCAATTTATCCGTTGGACCTTTCTATCGTAACCACGTAAGTTATGCCGCTATTATGGCATTGTTCGTTCCATTCATGTGGTACCTCAGATTGAATTACCCTAAAGGAAGTAAACAAAGAAAATATCTATTTGGCATGCTAGTAATTGTGATTTTAGGAATTATCCTTGCTTACACGAGAGCTGCTTACTTAGCGCTAATCGCTGCGATGGGAGCTTATTGGATTGTTCGATTTAAGCTAATGCGACTAGTTTTAGTTAGTGCCATTATAGGAAGTGTATTTTTTACCAGCTATCTATTAGTTGATAATAAATACACAGATTATGCACCGAATTTTGAAAAAACAATTGCTCATAAAGACTTTGATAACTTGGTAAGTGCTACGGCAAAAGGAGAAGATGTTTCAGTGATGGAACGTTTCTATCGTTGGATTGCAGGAGTCTATATGATTGAGGAAAGACCAGTTTTTGGATTTGGACCCGGAAATTTTCATGGTTTCTATAAAGGATATACGGTGAATAGTTTTAAAACGTATGTAAGCGATAATCCCGAAAAATCGGGTATTCATAGCTATTTTCTAATGCTTGGAGTAGAACAGGGTATTCCTGGAATTATCTTTTTTGTACTAATACTTTTGTACTTTTTCTATCGAATCGAAATTGTATATCATCGTGAAACAGACCCATTTATTCAAGGAATAATAATGGCTATTTTTATGTGTATGATCGTCATCACATTACTATTGCTTCTTAATGATATGATCGAAACAGATAAAGTTGGTTCTTTCTTTTTCATTTGTTTAGCTATCTTGATCAATATTGACATCCAACAAAAGAAGAAAAGGAATCCCCAAATAAGTTAAGCGAGTTTTGGTAAGAGATTTTAAACAACTATTTTTTATACCTAAATAATTATGTTGAAAGAGGAATTTATTTCCAAAATTGAAGGAGTAGAAAGGATTGCCTCGGCATCTAAATTGAATAGAATGCTAAAGCATCCTTTTAAATATTTTAATGCGATTTTTTTTCGTGAAATAATTTATAAGAATGCAAAAAAGGAAAAAGAAGTGGTGAGTACCACATTTTTTCAAACTCAAATGCATTTACTATTACCTTCTAGCACAGATATATACTTAATAGGTGGAAAGTCTCATGACTCCGAAATAAGACTTGCTAAGTTTTTAATTAATCAGCTAGATCCTGGTGATACATTTATTGATGTAGGAGCACACTATGGATACTTTTCTTTACTCGCTTCTAAATTAGTTGGTAGCTCAGGAAACGTATTTTCATTTGAGGCATCACCAACAACTTATCGGATTTTTGAAAAAAATGCAAAACGTACAGATAATATTCTTAGTCATAATTTAGCTGTTTCTGATTCAAATGAGCAGTTGAAATTTTATGAATTTCCCAACCTATATTCTGAATACAATTCTCTGGATGTTGAACAATTTAAAAATGAGAAATGGTTTTCTGAATACAAGCCCAAAGAAGTAAATGTAAAAAGTATTATGCTTGATGATTTTTTGAGTGATAAAAAATCAAACCCAAAAATTATTAAGATCGATGTAGAGGGAGCGGAACTAAAAGTGATTAAAGGGTTTAAAAAACATTTATTAGAAAATACTCCTTTAATTGTGATTGAATATTTATCGGACGAACGAGGAAATACCGCTCATGTTGAAGCTGAAAAATTATTGGAATCATTAGGTTTTCAACCTTATATAATAGATAGTACCGGTAACCTCCAGCAGGTTAAATCAATTGCGTCTTTCTTTAAAGAGAAAGGTTTAGATTCGGATAATGTTGTATTTGTAAATGAAAAATAGAGGAATGAGACCTCCTAATTTATATTCCTCAGGAATCGTTTGATTAAATCTTAAATACTATGAAAAATCTCCTTCTTGTCTTATTCACTTTATCTTTTTTTGCTGCCTGTAAAACTGCTCAGCCAGTAGTCAGCAAACCAGCGATAATCAAAACCATTGCTTCTTATACCGCCAACCTGAAAAAACAAACCGGATTTTTTGATTTTTATCAAGATGATAAAAAAGGTAAAATTTTATTAGAAATAGATAAACTAGAACATGAGTTTCTCTATGTAAATTCCCTCGCTGCGGGAGTAGGGTCTAATGATATTGGTCTAGATCGTGGACAATTGGGAGGTAATCGAGTGGTTCGTTTTACTCGCTCTGGAAATAAAATTTTACTTGTTCAATCAAATTATGATTATCGCGCCATTAGTGAAAATGCGGCTGAGAAAAATTCAGTTCGAGAAGCCTTTGCGGAATCCGTGCTTTTTGGTTTTGAAATTCTAGTAGAAACAGGAGATAACATCCTGATTGATTTGACTCCTTTCCTAATGCAAGATGCTCACGGTGTTACGAATACCTTAGCACGAAGTGGGGAAGGTAATTTTAAATTAGATGCCAAACGTTCCGCACTTTATTTTCCTCGAATAAAAAACTTTCCAAAGAATACAGAATTTGAAGCAACACTAACGTTTGCTGGAAAACCTACTGGACGAAACCTTCGACAAGTTGTTCCGACTCCTTCATCCGTAACGGTTCGTCAACATCATTCATTGGTAGAGTTGCCTGACGACGGCTACAAAAAAAGAATGATGGATCCCCGAAGTGGATATTTCGGAATTAGTTATCAAGATTATGCCACACCTATTGCATCGCCATTAGTCAAAAGATATGTCGTACGACATCGATTAGAAAAAAAGGATAAAAACGCAGCGATGAGTGAAGCAGTAGAACCGATCATTTATTATCTCGACCCTGGTGCGCCAGAGCCAGTGCGCTCGGCATTATTAGATGGAGCTCGTTGGTGGAATCAAGCTTTTGAAGCAGCGGGTTATCGGGATGCATTTCAAGTAAAAATTTTACCAGAAGATGCAGATCCACTCGATGTACGTTATAATGTAATTCAATGGGTACATCGCTCGACCCGTGGTTGGTCTTATGGCGGTTCCGTAATTGATCCGCGAACTGGAGAAATTATTAAAGGACATGTTTCGCTTGGTTCCTTAAGAGTTCGTCAAGACTATTTAATCGCACAAGGATTATTAGGAAACGTGGATGGAGTAACAGACAAAAACGATCCGATGCTTGAAATGGCATTGGCTAGATTACGGCAATTGTCGGCGCATGAAGTTGGTCATACTTTGGGACTCGCACATAATTTTGCCGCTAGCACTAACGGACGAATTTCAGTGATGGACTACCCACATCCACTGGTTAGTTTAGATGAAAATGGACAACCTAATTTTTCAGAAGCTTATGATGATAAAATTGGTGACTGGGATAAATTAACCATTCGCTATGGTTATGAAGACTTTCCAAGTTCTATCGATGAAAAACAAGCATTGGATAAAATTATTGGAGAAGGAATTCAAAAAGGATATCGTTATATCTCTGATCGAGATGCGAGACCTGCTGGAGGAGCCAATGCGGTTGGTCATCTTTGGGATAATGGCGCGGACCCAACAAAAGAACTAGAGCGACTATTAGAAGTTCGAAAAGTAGCGATGAATAGATTGGGAGAAAAAAGTATTTCAATGGGAGCACCATTATCCACGGTGGAAGAGGTATTGGTGCCTGTTTATCTGGCACACCGTTATCAGGTGGAGGCGGTGGTAAAATTGATTGGTGGGGTAGATTATTCTTATGCAGTACGAGGAGATGGTCAAGTGCCTCTGCGTAGAATAGATGGAGCAACCCAGCTAAAAGCGTTATCAGGTATTTTAAAAACAATAGACGCTAAAACACTAGCATTACCTGAAAAACTATTAAACATCATTCCTCCCAAGCCACCAGGTTATGCACGAGGACGAGAAAGCTTTAAAACCCATACTGGATTAACTTTTGATCCATTAGCCGCCGCAGAAGCTGCCGCTGCAACCAGCATTAAAATGTTATTGCATCCACAACGAGCGGCTCGATTGGTAGAACAACATGGAATGCAGTCGGATTTGCCAGGCTTGGGGACGGTTATTGATCAATTGATAGAGGCAACCTGGAAAAAGCAACCAGGACAAGGATATTTGGATATGATACAAGGTACCACCAGCTCAATCATGTTGAAGCAACTCTTAGCTTTGGCAGTCGATAAAACCGCGACTCCTACCGTAAATGGTATTGCTATCCATAAAATAAATGAGTTAGAAAAATGGCTAAAGACGGCTAGCAGGCAGTTACAAACTGGAACAGCCGAATATGGACTATCGGTGATTGCTCAGTTTCGTCGTGATCCACAGGCTTTTAAAATACCTGTTAACCTCGAATTGCCAGACGGATCTCCAATTGGTAGTCATATCCGATGCACACATTAAGAAAAGGAATAGCTTAAACCCTATTATTTAATCGGTGTTTAGAATTCCCCGTACCCTTGGGTCGGGGATGAATAAACTGCCCGAAAGGGCAAACTAAAAACACTGCCAAGGTAAAACTTTTTGTTGTTTTTTAAATAAACTTTTTGTATTTTTATGTCATGTTAAAGGCATATAAATATCGACTTTTTCCAACTCAAAAACAATCAGACTTGCTTGCGAAGCATTTTGGTCACTGTCGTTTTATTTATAATCACTTTCTGGGAAAATC
>CALKJE010000151.1 GCA_937995675.1 uncultured Saprospiraceae bacterium | reverse complement strand
AAATAATTCTTTTAAAAATATTGTGTCAGCAATTTCCAATTTATGCAGATTACCAAAATAATTTTTAGCCACATCGGATTCTAATGCTAATACATTAAAATTAAGTTCTTCATGCAGATATTTTATCAACTCTAATTTTGTAGAATTATGTTCTTTCACGCCATGTAAACTTTCCCCAAGAGCAACTATTCTTTTACCTTCTAATACTTTTTTTAAGAATTTCCATTTTTCCTTTGATTCTAATTCTGTATTTATTTCTACAAATCCATCTTGTTGAGATAATCCCAAATGGCTGATTAGCAGTATTCCTATTACAAAGTATACCCTCATTTTTTATTTTTTTGTCAGTAGGAAAGTTTGTCTAAGTTTTCGTTTCTACACCAAGAGGTGTAAACGAGCGACAACATTTTTTTGTGAATACGAAAAGGTGAATATCGTTGTGTCAGGGCAGTAAAAATCATTCAAGAGCAAAATATTAACCCCTATATTTTAGTCAACCCACTATTTAAAAATAGAAAAAGCTGCTTCCGAAAAATTCGCTTTAGCATCTTGAAACAAATCACCTAACCAACGTAACATCCCCCTGATACACCTGTGACCAGCCATCTAAAAATAATATTTCTACATAATAAATAAATACATTGCTGTTTACTCTTTGACGATTTAATTTTCCATCCCAAGCATAGGCAATATCATTGGGAGGGAAGTTATTATGTTCGAGCAATAGTTCGCCCCATCGATTAAAGACTTTAAAAGTTTTAACCGTCAAAACATCTTTTCCACCATAAATCATAAAGTGATCATTCCGTCCATCTGCGTTTGGAGAGAAGGCATTTGGAATATAAATATTTCTTTCTTTTTTTACTAAGTAAGTAACCGTGTCCACTCCTTCACAACCATTTATATCGATAAATTGAACGGTATGCATCTGGCTATTGAGCGGAAGGAGCCTAGCCTCATCACAAAATTCACAATCTACAAGTTCAGGCGTCCAATTTATTTCTGCTATTTGGTCTAATGGATAATTGGTATATGCTTTCAAATCATATTCACAACCCAACAGCACGGTTTCATCCGGTCCGAGGTCTACGATTAATTCTTGTTGATTAGCGATGGTAAATAAGGTGTCCCATTCACAACCAGTCTCATCTCGGATCGTTAAAGTATATGTCGCTGGTTCTAGTAAATTACGTTCATTGGCAAGACCAAAATTTTCACCATCAAAAGCATAATTATAAGGTTCAATTCCACCTGAAACATCGTTGACAATGATGCTACCATAGCGTTCCCCAAAACAAGGCTGGGATAAACTTATATCAGCACCAGTTGGTTCCGCTTCGTTTAAGGTGATGATAGAAGAGGCAGTGGCGGTACATCCATTGTTGGTGTTTGTTACCAATAATTCATACATGCCAGCGGCATCGACTAATGGGGTGAGGGTGTTGGCACCGCTTACGATATTTCCGTTAGTGGTAGACCATTGACTTGAAAAGTCGCCGCCGAAAGAAGATCCAATTCCATCCAAAGTTATATCCGCAACTAAGCAGTTTAGTTCTCCGCCATTTGAGGCAATTGCGACCGGTGTTTCAATATCTACCGTGACGGTTACCGAACCTGTAACCGTACAGCCGGTTGTTTGATTCGTCACCAAGACTTCATACTCCGCAGGCGTATTGACTTCTGGACTTGGTGTGTCTGCTCCTTGCAGGATATTGCCATTTACGGATGTCCATAAAAAATCATATCCTTGGTTTCCTCCGACAACATTGACTTGTAAAACTTGGGTAAGATTATTTAGACAATTAAGTGGTGAGATAAAATCAAAATCTAAGACAGGAGTTGGTTCTTCCACTACTTCTACCATTGTAGTAGCCGTACAGCCTTGATCGTCTTCAATAAAAACTTCATAAGTACCTGAAGCATCAACAGTAATAGAACTAGCAGATGGATCTGAAATAATATTACCATCTGCCGTCGTCCAAAGATAAGTAGAATTAGTGTTGGGAGAAACGGCCGTAGAAATAATGTCCAAGGTTCCATCTTCACAGAGAATGCTGATAGGATCTACTAAGACACCAGCAGGAGAGAGAATTTCTCCCTCAAGTAATTCGTATTGATAATCACAGACATCTCCATTTTTTCCGTCCATCATAAAATAGTAAGTCTCCCCAATTATTAAATTATTAGCGATTAAAATACCTGATTGATTATTGGCGACGGGATTGAGACAATTAGTAACTGCTTCAAAATCTTGACAATCCTCTGTAAAAAAGAATTGTGCTTGCAGACCTTGACCGGTTTGACAATTGTTTACTGAGATTCTTATTTGGAAGGAAGTACTTCCTGCGACGAACTTGACCCAATTATTATTTTCTACTCCACCACAAAAAGCATTAGGCGTACCTGAATTGACTGCTCCTTGATTATTGGCGCAGTATCCGTCTAACGTACATACATAGGGTGCGGTCTGACAAGTGTTGGAAGGGGAAAAAGGAACTCCACAAGGCTGAGCATAAACCTGAGTGGTAAAAAATAAAAATATTAGCCAAAATCTAAAAATCTTCATCTGCAGTTAGTTTAATAATTGAATATCGAAAGTATCATAATTTCTTTCTTTACTCAACTATTCTTAACTGCTCTTTTTGTATAGAAGTTTACTTAACTGGTTTTATCATGGAAGTTGTCTTAAAATAGCATTTTCTATCTTCAGATAAATCTACTTTCGATAAGCTTCCATATATCGCCCAATATATTTTCCAATAATATCAAATTCTAAATTCACTTTATGACCTGCCTTTAAATTTTTGAAAGTAGTATGCTCAAAAGTGTAAGGAATAATGGCAACGCTAAAATGTGTATCGCTTGGATCAACGACGGTTAAGCTGACTCCATTTACACAAATGGAACCTTTATTAACCAAGAGATAGGCTGGATTTTTTGGGTAAGAAAAACGATAATACCAACTTCCATCTGCCTCTTTTACTTCTGTACAAACACCCGTCATATCTACGTGGCCTTGTACCATATGTCCGTCCAAGCGAGCGTTGGCAAGCATCGCTCTTTCCAGGTTAACAATCGCACCAACTTCTAATAATCCTAGACTGGTTTTATCGAGTGTTTCTTGAATCGCAGTGACGACATAAGTATCATTTTCAATTGCTACTACCGTTAGGCAAACGCCGTTATGACTCACACTTTGATCTATTTTCAATTCATGCGTGATCGAAGACTTAATGGTGAAATGAATATTTTCTCCTTCGTGACGGATGGCTTCGACAGTGCCTAGTGTTTCTATAATTCCTGTAAACATGGATTTGTTGTTGAAGTGTTGAAATGTTGAATCGCTTCGCTTGTTGAATCGTTGAAATCGTAGGAACAAGGCATTGCCTTGTTCCTACGATTTCAACATTTCAATCAACTATCAGCATTACGCATTATTAACATGATAAAGACGATAAAGGTTATTTTATATCGGCAAAAAAATAAAATTTCACCTTGATCTAAGAGGAGTTTTTCCGATCATTTACCTTGTTGCTATTAATGGAAAGCCCACCACTTAAACGATTCAACGAGCGCAGCGACTCAACAAACGAAGTGGTTCAACAAGCGCAGCGTTTCAACTTCTCTTAATTCGACAATCCATCAAAGCCAAAACCATCGCTAGTTGTTCTTCTCTGGTGATATTGGTGTTGTCAATTAGAACAGCGTCGCTGGCTTTTGCAAGTGGACTATTTGTTCTGGTAGAATCGAGGTGGTCGCGTTGGGTGAGGTTGGCTTCGACATCGTGTAGGGCAGCGATGATTCCTTTTTTTTGTAATTCTTTGTATCGTCGAATGGCTCTGATATTAGGATCAGAGGTAAGGAATATTTTGAGTTCTGCTTCTGGAAAAACGACCGTACCAATATCTCTACCATCCATGACGACGCCTTTGTTTTCGCCAATCTTACGTTGTTGGGCAACCATCGTGGTACGCACTGCTGGAATAGCACTTACTTGGCTGACTAAGTTGGACACTGGCATATCTCTAATTTCTGTCTCAACATTTTCGCCGTTTAAGAAAGTAAAGGTTTGACCATCGATGACTCGCAGGTCGGTATTTATATTGTTTAAGGCTTTTTCGACAGCAACTGGATCATTGATATCCGTATCATTGCGAAGAAAGTAAAGGGTAGCGGCTCGATACATAGACCCCGTACTAATGTATAAATAACCACAGGCGTGGCTAATATCATTCGCAAGGGTACTCTTGCCGCAGGAGGAATGGCCATCAATGGCGACGATAATTTTCTTCAAGATTAAGTTTGTTTGGTACAAAAGACTTTATTCCAAAATAATATGTATGCTCCCAAATGATCTTTTTAATCAGCTTTTCAGCTTTTTTTTCGTCCATAGCGCGGCTATGCACTCAAAAAAGAGCCTTAACCTGATCAAAAATCTCTATTTGGTTGCTCTACAAAACATTTCAGAATAAAGTCTAAAGATAACTCAAAAAGATGAAAGATTAGAGAAGCATTTATTTGCCAAGAGGGTTTTCTAATAAAAAATATTTCAGGTTGATTTACGTCCGAAAAGTCAAAAATCGCCAAAATTTACCCCAAATCTAAAGGGAGTTTTGGCGATTTTTAACTTTTCTTCATTTAGGGGTGAGGTAAAAAAAGTTGAAAACTGTCAAAACGGATTTTTATGAGAAAACCCTTTATTTCCCAATTCGATGGTATCCCAAGAAGCCGAGTAAGAGAATGAATATGGTCCCGGTTCCCCACCAAAGTGAACTCATTTGGAAAATGCTTTCGGATTGGGGAGGAAGTAGAATAGGGGAGACGTCCCCGATCATGACAAAGGCGGCCCAATAAAAAGGGTGTCCTGAATCTGGACCAGCAGTTTTTAAGAAGTGGCGTTTTGCTTTAGCCATTGCAATATGTTTGGGTTGACCAGATTTTAGTTCCACATAAAACTGCTCCATTAATTTGGCGGTGGCAACATCACTGATTTTCCAAAGGGTGGGGACGACGGACGAGGCACCTGCATAAGTGAATCCCCGAGCAAGGTTGATGATTCCTTCGCCTTTTGCTAGTGCACCATTTGCGGTTTCACAAGCACTGAGGACCACTAGCTCTGCTGAGAGTTGTAGACCATAGATATCTTTGATGTAGAGTAGTTCATTTTCTAAAGAATCTTTTATTTCTTGAAAAGCTAGATAAGAATAATTGGCGTGTTCTACGTTTACTTTTCCATGTGTTGCTAAATGAATGATTTGATAATCGGGCGCCAATTTCATAAAGTTATCTTCCGTTGCCTCTGTACTTTTTAAAACCGTACCACTACCGATTATTTTTTTGATTCGGTCAACTTCCTGTTTATTGTGTGTGAGTTGACCAAAGTCTCGTAGTTGAGAAATGGAAAAAGGTTGATCTCCTTCAAAAGTTGGAGCAAAGGCTAAAAAATGATGACGAGGTATTTTTTTTGAAGAAGGATTTCGGCAAATAGCATCGAGTGAATATTGATAGCTGATCGTGTATTTGTTTAGTAAAAAAGGATACGCTGAATAATCCGTTTTTGGATTAGGTATTTCGGTTATTAAACCTTCAAAGGATAAATTTTCTAAGAGGTTATCGGGGAGAATGATTAGTCGAGCGGGTAGTTTCCGAACGAATGGTGCAATTAATTTTTGATATAAAAAGAATCCAGTTTCATGATAATCTACAAGCGCTTTTTTAGCAGTGGGGCTGTTATCAGCGGAACTAATAATACTGGTGTTGAATGCATTTAATTTTTCGGAAAGAGAAAAATCCATAGGGACTCGTTCAACTGAGAAATCCCATTTGTCAAATAATAAAACATAAAGGTGTTTGCTGCC
>CALKJE010000150.1 GCA_937995675.1 uncultured Saprospiraceae bacterium | reverse complement strand
AAAAAGTTTCTACATGATTTATGAATATCAAACAGCATCCGTCGATCTGACTTACCCCATTGGTGGAGAAACAATGGTGCCAGGAGAATTACAGAATATTCACTGGGATGCACTAGGTCAAATGGATGATTATGAACTTTCCTATTCTACCGATGGAGGTGCTACCTGGGAAGCAATTGCTTCTGTAGCAGGTACGGAAAGAATGTATACAAACTGGACCGTACCAAATGTTACCACTGGAAATGGTAAGATCAGAGTTACCAGTAGTAATGGAAATATGACAATTAATGAAATAGATTTTAATATTGCCCCTATGCCTCAAAACCTTGCAGTAGTGACGGCTTGTCCTGAAGGCATTACCCTAACGTGGGATGCTATGCAAGATGCAGTGAGCTATGATGTTTATGTATTAGGGCAAAAATATATGGAGGTAGTTGGCAATTCAGTTGGGAATACCTTTCTATACACGACCAGTAATTTAGAAGCAGAACAATATTTTTCTGTACATGCTAATTTTGCAAATGGCGCTACTTCTCGAAGAGTAGATGCCGTCTATTTTGCGGGAGGATTGGAAGAGTGTCCACAGCCAAATGATCTTACGAGTATTAATACTTCTATTGTCGCTGGTGAAGTTTTTCTTTCTTGTGATGGTATAAACGATGAAGTGTTTACACTCGAAATTAGTAATAATGGTATATCGCCACAAAGTGATTTTTCAGTTAGTTACCAAATTGATAATCTACCAGTGGTGACCGATCAAGTAACCGCAGAGATTGCTGCGGGAGAAACCTATTTGCATAATTTTTCACAACCCATCAACTTAACAGATGAAGGGGTATATCAATTGAATTCTTGGATTACTTTGAATGATAATAGTTATGCAGTAGATGATACTATCAATCAAACCATCGACCTAAGAATTTATGAAGGAGATGGTGAACCATTAGATTTTCAAGAAACATTTGAGGAACCAATGTTCCCACCTACAGATTTTTTATTATTGAATCCAGATGGCGGAATTGGTTGGGAAAGTACGGAAGTGACGCAAAGAGATGGAACAGAAGGTCAAGTAGCCTGGATTAATAATTATGATTATGCTGCTGCAAATGATGAATATCAAGAAGATGGAATGTTAACCACCTTGATTGATTTATCGAATGCCACAGATGAGGTATTGACTTTTGATTTGGCTTATCGCGAATATCAGCTAGGAGGTTTTGGTGGTACACCAGATGGATTTAGATTGTCAGTTTCAACCGATTGTGGTGCAACTTATGATGAAGTTTTGTATGAAGCTTACGGAGAAGATCTTGCTACAGCCGATCCGAGTACCGCTCGATTCTTCCCAAGTGATCCTTCGGTATGGGAACGAAAACTATTTGACATTTCTGCTTATTATGGTCAGTCTGTAATTTTTAGATTTGAGAATTTAAGTAGTTATGGTAATAATTTATTCATTGATAATATTAATGTTGAATTCTTTGAATTCGTCGCTCCAACGGCTCAGTTCAGTAGTTCTGTAGACGCTATTTGTCAAGGTGAAACCATCACCTTTAGTAATGAATCAGAAAATGCGGATAACTACGAATGGACTTTTGGTAATATTAATAATCCATCCGGCGCAAGTAGTGCTGGACCACATACGGTGACCTTTTTTATTCCTGGAATAAATACAGTGCAGTTGATTACCTCTAATCCATTGGGAGCAGATACTTTTGAATTAGAAGTATTTGTAGATGAATTTATCATTGCCAATTTTAATTCAGAAGTAGTAGATGGAACGCTCACGGTAAACTTTACCAATACTTCTAATAGTGGTACCACTTGGGCTTGGGATTTTGGAGATGGAAATGTAAGCAATGAAGAAAATCCAACACATACTTATGCCGTAGCTGGGAATTATGAAGTAACTTTGATCGTAGGATCGGAGTGGTGTGCACCTGGAAATGCTTCTGATGACCTAGAGCTGTTACCAACAAGCACGGATGATCTAACAGAAACGTTCTCAGTTAAGCTTGCTCCAAATCCAAATGAGGGTCAATTTATGTTACTGGTCAATGCTGATATTCAAGAAGCGTTTGATTGGAAATTAACAGGAGTAGATGGAAAGGTTTACAAAACTGGTCGAATTAATACCAACAATCGCCAAGAGATTGATGCCACCAACTTGGCTTCAGGCGTATTCTTTTTAGAATTAACTTCTGGTAATCAACGACTTGTTGAACGAGTAATGATTATGAAATAAGAATTATTTTTGTAAAGTAAAAAAGCGGTATTCTTACTAAGAATATCGCTTTTTTTATTTCTTAACCTATGTTAATGGAATAGGTAGGGGTATCCAGTATTTTTGTTGAAAAAAAATCAAACCTTTATTTCATTGTTCGAAAACAAAAATAAGATTATGTTTGTTTCTATCCAGATCACCAAATGTCTTTTGGGTAAATACATGCAATTTTTTAATACGATACAACACTAAAGTATAACTATGACTATTAAATTACCCTCTTTTCTTAGTGTATTCCTATTTTTTATTTCCTTCGGAATCGCTTTTCCAATTTCCCTTTCTGCTCAAGATAATGTTACGCTCTCTGGTTATGTCCGAGATGCTGCGAACGGTGAAACCTTAATCGGTGCAACCGTTTATCTCTCAGAAATTGGAAAAGGAGCTACCACCAATGTTTATGGCTTTTATTCGCTTTCGGTACCTCCGGGTAACTATAGTTTAGAGGCAAGTTACCTCGGATTTGACAAGTTAGAACTCACGGTCAATCTCGACAATACACAAAAATTAGATCTCGATATGATCGAAGAATCTTCTGCCATCGAAGAGATTGTGGTAGTTGCAGAACGAGAAGACCAAAACGTTACCAATAACGAAATTTCTACCCAAAAATTAGGAATGGCCACCATTCAAAAAATGCCAGCCTTATTGGGAGAAGTGGATGTGATTCGAAGTATTCAATTGCTGCCTGGTGTATCTACCGTGGGTGAAGGTGCCACTGGTTTTAATGTTCGGGGAGGAAGTATTGATCAAAACTTAGTTTTGTTAGATGAATCTCCCGTGTATAATTCTTCTCACCTTTTTGGTTTTTTCTCGGTGTTTAATCCAGATGCCGTAAAAGATGTCAAGCTTTATAAAGGTGGAATTCCTGCTCGGTATGGTGGTCGATTATCTTCCATTCTAGATGTACGAATGAAAGAAGGAAATAATAAAAAATTATCCGTCAACGGTGGAGTAGGTTTTATCTTTTCGCGATTGTCTATTGAGGCACCGATTGTAAAAGACAAAGGTAGTTTTATCATTGCCGGAAGACGTTCCTATATTGACGTTTTATCCAAACCGTTTTTGAGTGATGATTTATCGGATACCGCTCTTAATTTTTATGACCTAACATTGAAAACCAATTATAATATCAACGCTCGTAATCGAGTCTTTTTATCAGGATATTTCGGTCGAGATAATTTTAGGTTTGGAGCAGACGCAGGTTTTAACTGGGGAAACACCACTTTATCTTTTCGTTGGAATCACCTCTTTAGCGATCGAGTATTTTCCAATATAACTTTGTACCGAAGTAAATATGATTATGAATTGGCTTTTGGTGGTGAAGAAGATAATCGGTTTGATTGGAATGCAAATATTTTAAATTATGCTTTTAAACCAGAAATATCTTATTATTTAAATCCTGATAATTTAATCACTTTCGGTGGCCAATCGATCTTCTATACTTTCGAACCGGGGAATGCAGTTGGCGTCAGTGAAGGAGAGAGTACAGATATTAGTTTGGATAAGAAATTTGCTTGGGAAAATAGTATTTATATTGAAAATGAGCAGACCTTGAATGATCGCTTTTCTTTAAACTATGGATTGCGTTTTTCTCATTTTAATTATATCGGAGAAGGCACTAAATATACCTTTGAAGAAAATGGTCCCGGAGAACGAAAAACACCAACCGATATCGAGATTATCGGAAAAGGAAAATCTATTCAAACTTATAGTAATCTAG
>CALKJE010000149.1 GCA_937995675.1 uncultured Saprospiraceae bacterium | reverse complement strand
GCATTTTTCGGAAATAGATGTATGGCTGGCAGCAAAAGGAGATTTTAGAGCCACTATTTCTACCTACGATTTTATTTATAAAGAAAAAGCACAACAGGGCAGTGGCGGTTCCATTTGTTTGCTCTATCACTTAAAATTGGGACCAATTTTTACGGCAAGTATGGCGAAATATCTGCTGGTAGAAAAAAATAATCAGCAACCAAACCCCGGCAAGGAGGAAGTGGTGCTGACTCCCCGGATAGAAATATTTGAAGATGGAGAATGGTTTACCAATATATATGATTTAAAAGCAGAAGTCGAAACTGAAACGGATGAAAAGTCTTGTCAGTTTCAAGTTGCCGCTAGTCTGGTCAATGAAAATAGACAATCTCCCAAAGGAATAGATGCAAAATATCGTTTCAGTTATGTTTTTAGTGATGAAAAAGTAGAAATCAGCGCCCAGTCATTAAATGACTATAAAAGTTCGTCAACGGCAAGATTGGTTTTGCCAATCCTATCTCCAACCGGAGAAAAAATCACCCAAAACACTCCTAATCGAATTGAGATTAACAAACCAGCGGGAATCCTTGTATTGGAAGCCAATGTTCCATTGCAAATAAAAAAAATGGAAAAAGAACGTGCTTTTAATATGGTGCCTGGAGTAGAAGCAGTACCCGTTTTTGCAGAATTTAAAAATAATCGGAAAGAAGCAATTATTTGTACCTTGAAAATGCTTGATAACTAACCTGAAAACCAAACAATTTTTTAAAACCATACAGTACAGGATGGAATCTTTTTTAAAAGCATATATATTCACGTTATAATACTTAAAACGATAAAACAATCAGTAAAATGCAAGTAAAAGTTAGTAAGCGCACAAAAAAATTCAGTTACGTGGACTACCTTTGGGATTCAAAGGAAGCTAAAAAATTAGGGGATGATCAGGTAGCTTTATTTCTTTATCGATCGAATTTATTAGGAGCGGATTTAAGAATAACTAATTTTGGTGGAGGAAATACCAGTTGTAAAACAATTGAAAAAGATCCATTAACCGGAGAAGAGGTCGAGGTGATGTGGGTTAAAGGTTCAGGTGGAGATATCGGAACCTTGACGCGTCAGGGCATTGCAGGACTTTATACAAGAAGACTTCGTGCTTTAAAAAATGTTTATCGAGGATTAGAATTTGAAGATGAAATCGTTCCACTTTATTATCACTGTTTATACGATTTAGATAGTCGAGCACCTTCTATTGATACAGCCCTACACGGTTTATTACCTTTTAAACATATCGATCATTTACATCCTGATGCCTTAATTTCAATCGCAGCGGCAAAGGATAGTGAAGCAATTACAAAAGAAATTTGGGGAGACACGATGGGATGGGTACCGTGGCAAAAACCTGGTTTCGATTTGGGTCTGCAATTAGAAAAATGTTTGAACGATAATCCTGGTATTAGAGGAATCGTCTTAGGTGGACATGGTTTATTTACCTGGGGAGATACTTCCTATGAATCTTACATTAATAGCTTGGAAGTTATTGAAATGGCCGCCAAATATATTGCAAAAAGAGAAGGTAAGAATCGACCCGTTTTTGGCGGTCAGAAAATAAAGAGTTTACCAAAGGATAAACGTAAAGAGCAAGCTGCCAAATTAGCACCTATTCTGCGAGGCCTCTGTTCTTCTTACCAACGGATGATTGGACACTTTACCGACGATAAGCGAGCTTTACAATTTATGAATAGTAAAGATTTGAAAAAGTTGGCTCCTTTGGGGACTTCTTGTCCCGACCACTTTTTACGGACTAAGATTCAACCGTTGGTTTTAAATATTTCTCCTAAAGCCGACTTAGATGATTTAGCCGCCGTAAAAGAAAAAATTGAACCACTTTTTGCACAATATAGAAAAGAGTATCAGGCTTACTACGACAACTGCAAACATGATAACAGTCCAGCAATCCGGGACCCTAATCCAGTGGTGATTTTATATCCTGGAGTCGGGATGTTCACTTTTGCAAAAAACAAACAAACTGCTCGGGTTGCCAGCGAATTTTATTTGAACGCTATCAATGTTATGCGAGGGGCAGAGGCTATTTCTAAATATACCGCGCTTCCTCGACAAGAAGCTTTTGATATAGAATATTGGTTGCTTGAAGAAGCAAAATTGCAGCGACAACCTAAGGAAAAACCGCTATCAAGAAAGGTAGTTATAGTTACAGGTGCAGGTGGAGGAATTGGTAAAGCGATTGCTGATAAATTAGCCGAAGAAGGTGCGAATATTGTTCTGACAGATATTAGTAAAGAGCGATTGGAGGAGGCCAACGCTACCTATGGAAAAGATGTTTCTACCTACGCATTATGTGATGTTTCTAACTCTCGTTCCATCGCAGATGCTTATGATGTGGCCTGTTTAGAATTTGGTGGAGTAGATATTATCATTCATTCCGCAGGGTTAGCGATTTCTAAATCTTTAGCCGATACATCTATAAAAGATTGGGATTTGCTGCAAGATGTTTTAGTAAAAGGTCAATTTAATTTAGCAAAAGAGGGGGTCGAAATTTTACGTAAGCAAGGATTAGGCGGAGATATTATTCATATTGCCAGTAAAAATGGTTTGGTAGCTGGACCTAATAATGTAGCTTACGGAACTGCTAAAGCAGCGCAGCAACACATGACTCGTTTGTTAGCCGCTGAACTAGGATCTGAAAAAATCCGGGTTAACACGGTAAATCCAGATGGTGTGATTATCGGTAGTAAAATTTGGGAAGGTAAATGGGCAGAAGGCCGGGCCAAGGCAAATGGAATTTCCGTAGACGAATTACCCGCTTTTTATGCAAAGCGTAATTTAATGAATGAAATTATTCGACCGGAGGATATTGCGAATGGTGTTTTTGCATTGGTAGGTATTTTGGATAAAAGTACAGGAAATATTATCAACGTCGATGGTGGAATGGCAAACGCTTTTGTAAGATAGTCTATTTGTAAGTAAGATTGTTAATTTTTAAATTCATACAATTTCATCAGTTCACGTATTCATTAAAAAATGCGTGGACTGTTTTAGTCTCTACATATTATGAAAATTACAAAATCAGAATTAGCCAATTATAACGAAAATAATAAACAGGATCACTACGAAAAATTTGGTTTCTTAAGCCTTCAACTAGACCGGCTTGAAATTAATGTGGATGATATCATTGAAAAATTAAAAGAATTTCAAGTAGCTATTCCAAGTTGGGCATTAGGTGCAGGAGGAACTCGGTTTGGTCGGTTTTCATTTGGAGGAGAGCCTTCCAACTTAGAACAAAAAATTGATGATGTCGGAATCATTCATGCACTGACTCAATCTGCTGGGGCAATTTCCTTACACATTCCTTGGGATATTCCAACAGATGCCGAAGCCATTAAACAACAAGCAGCATCACATGGGATTATGTTTGATGCGGTCAACTCTAATACTTTTCAAGATCAAAAAAATCAAACACATAGTTATAAGTTTGGGTCGCTTTGCAACGTGAACAAAGAGAGTCGCCAACAAGCAATTGAACATAATTTAGAAGTTATCAAACTTGGAAACGCACTTGGAAGTAAGTCTATGACGGTTTGGTTGTCAGATGGGTCAAATTTCCCCGGTCAGCATAATTTCAAAAAAGCTTTCCAAAATACCCAAGATTCCTTGCAGCAAATTTATCAGCACTTACCTAACGATTGGCAACTTTTCATTGAATACAAACCTTACGAACCTAACTTTTATTCAACCGTCATTCCGGATTGGGGAACTTCTTTGATGTTGGCAGAAGGGTGCGGAGAGAAGGCTTTTACCTTAGTTGATTTAGGGCATCATTTGCCAAATACCAATATCGAACAAATTGTAGCCATCTTAATGATGAAAGGAAAATTGGGTGGATTTCATTTTAATGATAGCAAATATGGTGATGACGATTTGACGTGTGGAAGCATCAAACCTTATCAGTTATTTTTGATTTTTAACGAATTAGTGGATGGAATGGAAAATAACGAAGGTAATAATCCACCTCTGGCCTGGATGATTGATGCCAGTCATAATATTAAAGATCCTTTAGAAGATTTGATCCAATCCCTGGAAGCGATTCGGATTGCTTACGCGCAAGCTTTACTGATTGATAGAGCGGCACTAGAAATTGCAAGAGCAGAAAGTGATGTAGTTCGTTGCCAAGAAATTTTGCAAAC
>CALKJE010000148.1 GCA_937995675.1 uncultured Saprospiraceae bacterium | reverse complement strand
TTTCAAGTTTTTGGGTGTAAAAACAATCATATCTTGATTCTTTGTCGCATGAGCGACACAAGATTGACAACTAATTATAAGTGTAACTTAAGATTACTTTATATTTACGGTGACCAAATTTGGTCATATTTACATCATACAACTTTTTAATTACTTAATTATGAAAAAAGAATTACTATTACTCATTTTGTGTCTAGCCTTTTATGGCGCTAATGCACAAACCTTATTAGATGAAAATTTCGATGATGGAACACGTGGTTCCATGACCGCAGTAGATGTGGATGGTAGTACACCCCACCCTAATGTTGGTTTTTACACAGAAGCTTGGTTGCCAGCTGGTGGTGCTTTGGTTTCTAACAGTTGGTACGCTCCTGCTGGTGCAGCAAATGACTGGCTGATCACTCCAGAATTAAATATTGATAGTGAAGGTTACTCTTTTGCATTTAAGGCTCGTGCAGTCGATCCTTCCTATGCTGATGGATACAAAGTTTGGGTTTCAACTACTGGACCTGACGTTGCCAGTTTTACGACTCAATTATTCAGTGTTGCTGCTGAAAATACCACTTTAACTACTAGAATAATAAATCTGGATGCATATGCTGGTCAAACGATTCATCTTGCTATTCAAAACGATAGTAACGATAAATTTTTATTAGTCGTTGATGATGTCTTAGTTGCAAAACTTAAAGAATACAATGTCTCTGCTGAAAGAATGGTTAGTCGTCGATGGAACGCCAGTGGATCTACCGTGCTTCCTTCTATCACTGTTCAAAATAAAGGTAGCGAGACCATCACTTCTGTAGATGTAGCGCTTTCTGTTGACGGAGGATCTCCACAAACTACCACTGTAAATACAAATATTCCAGGACTTAGCAGCGGAGATATCACTATTACATTGCCTGTTATGGTAACGGACAATAACGAATACAGTCTTGACTACGTTCTTTCTAATCCAAATGGAAATGAAGATGAAGACATGTCAGATAACGCTAACCTTGGTTACTTAAATAGTTTAACTGGTAATGCAGACAAGAAGATGGTAGTGGAAGAAGGTACTGGTACTTGGTGTACTTGGTGTCCTCGTGGCCACGTTGCGATGGAAAGAATGGCGGAAGATCATCCAGATAGCTTTATTGGTATTGCAGTACATAATAGTGACCCAATGGCCTTAGCTGAGCACGATGACAATATGAATCTTAATGGATACCCAGGAGCAAATATCAACCGATTCACTCGTAATGTTGATCCAGGTGATTTATCTATTAACAATATTACCTCAGAAGCAGCTAGAGTTTCACCTATGAATGTAACTTCTTCTACAGAGTACAATGCTACAACTCGTGAACTTACTGTTACAGCAACAGCAACTAGTATCATTGACATCAACAATGCAGACATTCGTTTTTCTGTAATTATGACGGAAGATGAAGTTACTGGCACAGGAAACGATTATGCTCAAGTTAATGCCTACGCCGGTGGTGCAAATGGTGTAATGGGAGGCTACGAAAGTCTTCCTAATCCAGTACCAGCTTCTCAAATGGTTTATCATGATGTAAGTCGTGCTTTACTAGGTGGATTTTTTGGTGAGGAAGGTTCTTTCCCTGAAGTGATTACTGCTGGTGAAGAAGTAACTTATTCGTTTACTTATACTATTCCTGCTATTTACGATGACGCAGAAATGCAAGCAGTAGTAGTTGTACTTGACGCAGTTTCTGGAGAAATCCTAAATGGTAGTGAGTCAGAAGTACAAACAGCTGTAGGTATTTTTGAAACACCAGAATTGATTGAAGCTAAGTTAAGCCCTAACCCTGCCATAGACTTAACAACCATTTATCTTCCACTAGAAACAGCTGGTGACGTAACTGTTTCAGTTCTTGATCTTTCTGGAAGATTAATGAAGAATAACGTTTATAACAGTAACGCTGGTAATGTTTCTTTTAACATTATTACTTCTGATCTAAACGCTGGAATTTACATCGTAAGAGTTGACACACCAGATGGTGTAGCAACTAAGAGACTTGCCGTAGCTAAATAATAGCAACTAATACGACAAAATAAAAAGAGGCTGACTCGTAACGACTGTTACGGGTCAGTTTTTTTTTTGAACTTGTTTTAAGCTTTGATAATTTGCCTTTTCCATTCGTTTTATTTATTTTAAATAAGGAAGTTTTTTAAAAACTCCAAAATTGCCTACGAACTGATAAAATTCTCCAATTCTTCGCCTTTTTGACATCCCGTCCCTTCGGGTTCGCTAATCTGCATTAGCTCATGTAGCGCGGCTACGCACTCAAAAAAAGGGCTCGATTTGAATAATTTTCTCTAGTTCTCGGCTGCTTTTCGAATTCTTAAACAACTTCAAAACTCGCTAAGGTATGAACTACTTCCTCCTCTTTTTTAGTCTTCTATTGGTTACCACTACTCCATCTACCTCACCCGATTTAAGTTATGGACTAGTTGCCTATTATTCTTTTGACGAATGCGACGCCCGCGATGATTCAGGAAATGGTTCTGAAGGTATTCTCTATGGCAATCCCAGTTGCTGGTGCGGAATCGATAACAACGGATTATTATTGGATGGAAAAAATGATTACGTAGAATTTACGGGCGTGGTCAATCGATGTTTTACCACGTCAGATTTTACCGTCAGTTTTTATTTCAAAGCAGAGAAAAAATCTATTTTTAAACAAAGCCTATTATCCAAACGCAGTGATTGCGAACCCACCTATATTTTTGATATTCAGCTAGACCAACGATCTCAAAAAATCCAAACAGATGTACAACAGGAAGAACAAATCAACTATGGTGAAATTTCTCCTGATTATAAAAATGCTGGCTGGTACCATTATGCACTTGTGCGCGAAGGTCGTCATGCTCATACTTATATCAATGGTATTTTAATCCATTCTGGCACTCGTTGTAGTGGTGTCGATATTAGCAATGATGCTCCACTCAATTTTTCCAATAGCCCTTGTATTGGTTCCGGTGGTACTCGACGTTTTAAAGGTATTCTAGACGAACTACGAATTTTTGATCGTGCCTTATCACATGACGAGATCCAAGCCTTATATGACCGCTACCCTATCGAACAAGCCAATGCCGATTGCTTTAGTTAAGGTTATAATGAATAATGTGCTCTTCTTTTGTGTATGTCTATCGGTAGAGACAATTCATGAATTGTCTCTACCTTTCTGACTAGAACAACCCAATTTCTTTTCCTCTTCAAAAAGGCTTTTTCCGTCTAATCACGCCTGATTTTCAAGTTTTAAACTTAAGGATTTTAAAAATATGATCAAGTCCTTGGTCAATGAGTTAAATATTACTACTTTTGTCATGTTACCAAAAGGTAACATATAGAAACACTTAATATGATTTGGAAGGCTTTATCGGATCCGACCCGTAGGTCGATATTAGATTTGTTGAAGAGCGCTCCACGGACTACCGGTGAGATCAGTCGATTTTTTGAAAAAGACCTCTCACGCTTTGCCATCATGAAACACTTAGGTATTTTAGAGAAAGCTCACCTGATTACCACCCGCAAGGAAGGAAAATCTCGAATGAACTATCTCAATCCTGGACCGATTCAAAAAACTTACGACGAGTGGGTTGATCAGTTGATTCAGTTAAAATATTATACCGACCAAACTTCCAGGAAAATGGGACAGAATGCGAAACGCATTATTACGAGCACGATTGATTTGTCTAGCCGTATATCTGCTGATCAGACGAAAGTTTGGGAAGCACTTACGCAACAGATTGATCAGTGGTGGGTAGCTGATTATTATCAGTCTCCGACATCCGTAAAAATGGCGCTGGAACCTAAGCTTGGTGGTTTACTGTACGAAGACGCTGGTAAGAATGAAGGATTTGTCTGGGCAACCATTATTGCGTTGCATAGTCCAAATCATTTAGTGTTGCGCGGAGACTTAAGCCCGGATTTTGGTGGGCCTGCCATTTCATATTTAAAATTTACACTAGAAGAGAAAAAGGGAATAACAACCCTAAAGCTACAAGATACCATCATGGGGACCATTAGCCAGAAACGCTTAAAGGAGATTAAGTCAAGGTGGAAGGTTTTATTGGATGGGTTGGTAAAACATTGTGAATTGTAGTATAGTGTGTTCATTTAACTATATCTAAATAGTTAACTCAGATTTTCTAAAATACATTCTATGCTTATAAAATGTTAATTAGTATCGTATTACACAATGAGGACTATTCAATAAACTGTGTCAAAATAAATTTAAAACCCTGTCCGACATGAGGCGGATTTAAAAACAACTTCAACCTCAACCTCAAATCCTAAAGACGAAGGCTTGTAATCAACTGGTATTCAAGTTGCTAAAAAGATTCCTTTTACGTTAAAGAGAAATTTGAAATTGTTTTTGCAGTTGCAGTTGCAATTGAAAAACACAAAAATTAAAATAGTCCACATCAATTACCTTATCAACAATACATCGCCAAATTTTCGCTCCACTACTCCATCTAAAAATTCTAGCTCAGCCTGCCAGACATAAACGCCCGGATTCATT
>CALKJE010000147.1 GCA_937995675.1 uncultured Saprospiraceae bacterium | reverse complement strand
GGCCAGCAGGTTCAAAGCGCGCTTATTTTATAATTTTTTAACATAACTAATGTGGGAGTTGTTCTGCATCAGGGTGGCGAAGCTGTACGAGTTATAGATTTCGTCGGGAATTTGGTGTTGGTTTTTACTCGCTGTGAAGCGCACGTACGAACCTTCGGTTAAATTCAAGGGGGTGGGCCCACCCGGAGGGTGTAGTCTTTTTTTCACATGAACATTGTTATTTGCAATCCAGTATATACGCTACAACCAAAATCTTTTGCATTCTACTAACACCTCAAGTCTAAGTAATTTCTAAAGATCTAGAGAATTTCAAAAAATCACCTTCTGTAATAATCAACTCCTTTCTTCCCACCTCAGAATTATTCCCAAAAGCATATACACCTCTTCAGTTTTTCTACAATTCTGAAAAGACTACATCGAGCAATTACAAACTACATTCCTAGCTAAACCATTTATTACTTCTTTGTCATCAAAAACGCTTTTAAGAACGGTTGAATATCACCATCCAAAACCGCATCAGTATTTCCAGTTTGATGATTACTTCGATGATCTTTTACGCGTCGATCGTCCAATACGTAGGAGCGAATTTGAGCACCCCACTCGATCTTGGTTTTGCCAGCTTCCACCTTATCCCGTTCTGCATTTTGGCGTTCTATTTCTGCTTCGTAAAGTCGAGACTTAAGAACCGTTAAAGCCTTTTCACGATTCAGATGTTGCGAACGCTCTTGCTGACATTCCACCACAATTCCAGATGGAAGGTGTCGTAGACGAACGGCAGATTCGGTCTTATTAACGTGCTGTCCACCCGCACCACTGGCTCGGAAAGTATCCCACTCAATATCCGCAGGGTTAACATCAATCTCAATCGTATCATCAATTAGTGGATGAACGAATACAGATGCAAACGAAGTCTGTCTCTTACCTTGTGCATTAAACGGACTAATTCTTACCAAACGATGTACACCGTTTTCACCTTTTAGATAACCATAAGTATAATCACCTAAAATTTCAATAGCTGCAGATTTAATTCCGGCCACATCACCATCCGTTCGGCTGATGGGTTTCCATTTATAACCATTCTTATCTGCATACATGGTATACATTCGCAATAGCATTTCTGCCCAGTCACAGCTTTCTGTTCCACCTGCTCCAGCATTGATCTCAAGGATACAACTTAGCTCGTCTTCCGGTTTATTTAAGGTTGACTTAAATTCCGCCTCTTCCATCGCATCGAGTGCCGCTTGATATTTGATGGCTACTTCTTCTTCTGTTCCTTCACCATCTTTAAAAAATTCATTAAGAATTTCTGCTTCTTCAATTGCCGTGCTTAAATCTTCATAAACATCAACCCAAAACTGATTAGATTTGAGTTCTTTCATTATCTTTTTCCCCTGTTCTGGATTATTCCAAAAATCAGGATCCATCGTCTGCTGCTTTTTATCTTCTATTTTTAACTTTCTTTGATCGACGTCAAAGATATTGTTTTACAGAGTGGAGCCTTTTCTGTAAGGCTTTTAATTGGTCACTAGTCATAGTATTTTGTTTTTATTGTTGAAACGCTGCGCTTGTTGAAACGTTGAATTCAACTAATTAATGAAGTCCTTTAGACATAAATAATTTTATCTGAAAATAATAAAAAAGTATCTTAATAAACACGGCCATTGTTAAAAAAAGCATTTCAACACTTCAACAAGCAAAGCGTTTCAACATTTCAACAACTATACCTATTCTAATTTACTTTTACCACTTCTAAGTAAAAGACCAAATCTTCGTTTGGTTCCACTTTAGGAGCTCTTCCTTTTTCACCATAAGCTAATTTGGAAGGAACAAAAACGGTAGCCTTTCCACCTTCTTTTAATTTCGGTAATAATTCATCCCAACCTAAGACACCTTTATTACCAACACGATAAGCAGCTGGTTGGTTCCGAGAGTAGGTATTATCGAGGATCGTTCCATCCATTTTAAATCCGGCATAATGCAATTGAATATACTTCTTGGTTGACGCTTCCTTGCCAGTTCCTTCTTCGTGAATAATATAGGTAAGACCTGAATCGCTTTTGGTAATATTCTTTAATTTACCGGCTTGATGATCTTTGATCCATTGCTGGGTTTTACCAATCATAATCAATTCTAGACCTTTTAAGGAATCTCTTTCTGCTTCCACAATTTCTTTACGACGAATGTCTAACAACTTCAAGGTATATTTTAAAGTATCTGATTTTTGTAGCCAACGTGGACGTAAATAATTTTTTACAGAATCCATTGGTTGAAGTAAAGTTATACTATCATTAATTGCCATTAAAAAAATACCTTCATAGGATGGCGGTGGTGGATCTGCTACATCAGCTTTGGCAGGCATAACCGCCTTGATCGGTTCGAATCCTAAATAGGTCGATCGAACAACGCTATCATTTTTCATCAGCAACTGATGGTACACTACCTCATCTCCAATGATTGGACGAATTCCTTTATTTTGCACATGCAGTTTGTAAGGATAACCGGAAGCGGTTACTCCTACGGCAGCAACGGGTGTTTGTTTTTTTCGCGGAGTGGTGACGACTGGTTTATCTACGTTTTTTGTTTCTGGAGCTTTTTCTTGACAGCCAAAAAACAATATAATCGTTAAAATAAAAACTACGATGTGTTTCATAATAAAATCCTTAGAAAGATTTAGCATTGTCTAATGCAGTTTGGTATTCAGGGAGAATATCTTTTAGTTTTTGAATGGTTTTTCTTAATGGTAAATAAGAAGAACCTCCGGAAGCATTTTTATGGCCACCTCCCTTAAAGTGTTTTTGACAAATTTCTTGAACAGAAAAATCACCTTTACTTCGGAGACTAAGTTTGACAATCGTGGGTTGTTCCATAATGAACGCTGCCACTTTTACATTTTTCATCGTCAACATTTTATTGACAATTCCTTCGGTGTCTCCACGTTGAATATTAAATTGATCGTAATCATTTCTAGTCAAATAAATAATACCCGTATGAAATTCCGGCAGAATCTCCATTCTGTTCGCTAAACAATGTCCTAGCAACCGAAGTCGCTTTTCAGATTGTGCATTAAAAATTAAGTCTTGAATTTTATAATCATCCACGCCAATCTCAATCAAATGAGCAACGACTCTAAATAGCTTAGGAGAAGTACTATATTTAAAAGAACCCGTATCCGTCAAAATCCCTGTAAAAAGGCATTCACCAATCGGTACATCCAATTCTTTTTGCATGTCCATCATCTGAATAAAATCATACACCAATTCACAAGTAGAACTTGAGGTTGGATCTGAGATTTCATAAAGCGCATTAAGATCAGGATATAAATGATGATCGATCATGGCCAAGGGAGTATCCTTGGTTCCAATATAATCACCCAAACGATCAATTCTGCTAAGAGAATTAAAATCCAAACAAAAAATCAAATCTGCCCGATCCACGACTTCCTCTGCCCTATCTGATTCAATATCATAAATAATTACCGACTCTGCATCTGGTAGCCAAGCCACAAAATCAGGATATTCTGAAGGGAATACCACCCGTACAGTATGTCCCATTTTATTTAAAAAATGATATAACCCCAAAGAAGAACCAATCGCATCCCCATCTGGGTTTCGATGCGAACAGATCACAATATCTTTAGGTATTGAAAGGAAGGTTTTTAATTCAGCAATATTTTCCATGTGTCTTTATTCAAGTGCGAAGTTGACAAATTTTAGGCAGTAAAACAAACCTAGACATACTAATAGTTACTTGGTACGGATTTAAGATAGAATGGTTATGATTGAGGGGTAATTTT
>CALKJE010000146.1 GCA_937995675.1 uncultured Saprospiraceae bacterium | reverse complement strand
AAATCAGTTTTTTTTTGGATGACAGTTTTTAGTATCTTCCTTCTTTGTTCTAAAATTATAAATATGAAAAATTTATTCTTCTTTTTCCTACTCTTGGCTTCTTTTAGTTTTCATAGCTTAGATGATTATCAAAAAGAAATACTCGAGTATCGGCAGCAACTCAATGCTGATTATATGAGCGCTGAAAAATCCCCTTTGGATTCTACTTTACGAGAAAAATTCCGTCAGGCAGGAGGTCATCCATTTTTTGAAATTGATAAAAATTATCGAGTCGAAGCTAAGTTTAAAAAGCATATTGATACCTTCACGGTAGAGATTCCTACCTCTTCTGAACGAATGGCTGTTTTTGATAAATATGGCGAGGCAACCTTTTCATTAAACGGAAAAGAATACACCGTTACTATCCATCAATCTCATCGTAGTCGAGAGATGGAGGAGTATAAAGATTGGTTGTTTTTTATGTTTACAGATCTGACGAATGGAGAAGAAACCTATGGCGGCGGTCGCTATATTGATTTGAGAATTCCAGAAGGAGAAACAATTGTCATTGATTTTAATAAAGCCTATCATCCCTATTGTGCCTTTACTTATGGTTACTCTTGTCCTGTTCCACCTCGTGAAAATTTTATGGATGATCAAATTACTGCGGGAATAAAACTATTGCATTTGAAATAATACTAGGAATAGACTAAAATCAGTGACCTGCAAGCAAATCATTTTTCCACAAAAAAAGCATCAACCTTTTCAATAAGGTTGATGCTTTTTTAATCCGCACGACCTGTTCCGATGAATATCGGAATCAAAAGATCCGCACATCAAAAAATCTAATAATCCGTCTTCCATCTTTGTAAATCCTGACAACCAGAAAATTGCCCATCTACTTCGATATAAGTATCCTGAATTTTTTGTTCTACCCATTCGGACATAAATTTATTCTTCTTTGACTCTAGAGCAGCTGCCTTAATTTTAGAATAATCTAATTCTAAACTTGCCTTGTGTGGCTTTGTACGCGAACGTAATAAGATCGCTCGGTATCCTTTGCGGCCGGTCTGTTCTGTAAATTCAAAAGGTGCAGAAAGATCATTTATTTCCATGGTATCAATCGTAAAGTAAATATCTGGATCAAGATCACCAACCTCATAAAAAGTATTTCCCGTCTTGGGATTAACCAGATTACCACCATTCGTATAACTTGGAATTTCGTCATCTGAAAATCGGTTCACGGCATAGGTAAAAGGAATACTATCGGTTACTACTAAGAGACGAACGGAATCTAATAAATTGCGAGCCAGTTCTTCATCTTTTGAGGTAATCTCTGGTGTGATTAGAATATGACGAACATGGATACTGTTTCCACGTCGTTCCAATAATTCTAGTAAGTGATAACCAAATTGTGTCTCGATGACTTCAGATAATTCGTTGGTTTCTAAATTATAAGCCGCTGCTTCAAATTCTCCGACATAACTTCCTCGAGTAGCCCATCCGAGATCTCCACCTTGTGCTCCTGAACCAGGATCATCAGAGTATTTCTTAGCAAGCTCCGCAAATTGAGCACCATCCACAATTTGCTGACGAATAGATTCTAATTTTTCACGTGCTATGGCTTTTTCAACTTCATTTTGAGCAGGATAAATAACTATTTCAGCTACTTCTACTTCTGAATTGAAAAATGGTAAACTATCTTTTGGAATTAAATTAAAAAAGTCTTTTACTTCAGATGGTGTAACGGTAGCATCTGCGATAATACTCTGCTGCATTCGTTCGATGAGTAGCTTGTTTTCTAAGTCAGTACGAAACTGAGCACGAATTTGTGGAATGGTCGCACCATAGTATTCTTCGAATTGTCTTTCATCATTATTCATATACTGAAGAATCTGTTTGAATCTAGCGTCAAGCTGAGACTCAACTTCACTTTCAGTTACCACAATACTATCCAAACGCGCTTGGTTTAACATCAGGTTTTGAGCCAATACTTGGTCCATGATGATACAACGTGCTTCCCCATCTAATTCAGGCTGTCGCTTTTTTGCTAAGCTAAATTGATCTTCGATATCAGAAAGCAAGACGAGCTCTTGACCGACGACTCCTACTACTTTATCAATCACTTGGCGATCTTGCGCATTAGAGGTGATAAAGCTAAAAATGACAAAAATAAATACAATAAATTGACGCATTAGTTATAAACTTTTATGGTGTTTCGGTTAATCTCCCGCTCGTAAATCTCTTCCCGCTTTTCATTTAATAAGGCTATTTTTCTTTTATGTAAAATTACCCTGCTCATCTGATCAATCACATATTCTATCGGGGCAATTTCACCTTTCGGTATTCGATCTAAAATACTTAGATAATATTTAAACTGATCGTCCGTAAAATCTACTTTAGTTCCGTTGGTAAAGTTTTTACTTTTTCGGTTTTTTTCGGGTATCAAGGTCATCAAATAATCTGGGTGATACCAAGCACTATCATTTAACATAAATTGACTACTATGTGTATCAGCAAATGTACTTAGTGCTTCACCTCCTTTCTTACCATGATCTTTCCAAATTTTATCTGCCTCTTTTAGTTGTGTACTATTCTTAGGCATTTCCATAAATAAGCAACGTACGATAGGATTTTCCAGTCGAAATTGCTCTTTATTGGTTTCGTAGTAATCGGTTAATTCCTGCATAGTTATAGTAGAATCTAATTGTAATTCTACCAATATCTTTTCATAATTATGTCTAATCAATGAAGCACGATAATCACGTACCAGCTCGTCGATCTTCAAGTCTTTCGGTAAGTTTCGTTCTGCCTCATTCATCAACAAAGCTTCCCTGATCCATTTTTCCATAAAAGCACTCGCAATCATCGAGCTATCTTCAGGATTAGCTTCAGCAGGAACCATGGCATTTACTTCAGAAAGATAAAGAGGTTTTCCATGTACCGTTGCAAGTAAGACATCGTTTGCTTCTGGAGGGGCTTGCTCGCTTTTACAAGCTAGAAAACAACCAGATACGAATAGGAAAAATATTAAAAGCTGTTTCAGCATTAGACTAAATTATTTTTTAATCAGACTTCTAAAAACTTTATCGTTTTTCTCTACTTTATAATTGGCCTTCAATTCTGCTAGCCATTTCTTTTCTAGAAAATCTTGATAATCTGCAATCACATATCCACGGGCCTCATCTAAGGTTTTAACACCAGGCGCTTTAATGCTTTTGATGACCATGAAAGAGGTAGATCTTGTACGATCATTTTTTAGCGCAGCAGTAACTGCTCCTGCTTTCCAACTAATCTTATCAAGATTCTTATCTCGACCTTTTTCGTATTCTTTTTCCTGAACGCTTAAGATCTGTTGATCTTCTTTATTCAAAGTACTTAATACATCTTCAGGAGATTTTCCAGATCCTAGCATCGTAACGATTTCTTTTACTTTGCTTTCATTTCCAGACCGTAACGTGTATAAATCAACGACTGCTCGCTCCTTCCACTGGTACTTATCTGGTACTGTTGCGTGAAACGTAGCCAACCCTATACTATCAGTAGACGCCTTATCCCATACCTGGAGTTTGGTCGCTTCGAATAATAATATTCCTTCTTCGTATTCTCGCATCAAAGATTTGAACTCAGGATACTTGTTTTCGAGCTGTGCTTCTTCGTATTTTAAGGCGCTATCATCAATGAATTCTTGATAAACCGCTTTGGCAACCAATTTAGGATCTGCGTTTTTATTACGTTTTAATCGAGTAGAAGCTGTTTTACTAAATTCGTTAAAATCAGCTACGGTGTATTTCATTTTATCTCCAAAAGAGAAAATCTCTTCTTGATTGGTTAAAACTTTTTTCCAGCGGTGTGAAGTATAAGTGCTGTCAATATTAGCAAGCATTTGTTTTTTGACCGACGCTTTCTCTTTAAAATTCGCTTCTTTTTTGATTTTAACAATCATGGCTTGCTTTGCTAACTCTTGGCGACTAAATTTACCGGCTTTT
The DNA here is from genome assembly GCA_937995675.1 of uncultured Saprospiraceae bacterium. Lineage (GTDB taxonomy): Bacteria > Bacteroidota > Bacteroidia > Chitinophagales > Saprospiraceae > JALZUU01. The sequence continues at coordinate 4,512 of CALKJE010000146.1, read as the reverse complement.
CCTTTGGCGCTATTTTGAATTTTTGTCTGTAATCTTCGTTTTGCGATTTCAGGAGCTTCTACTGGTTTTTTAGAAATACGGCTTACAATATGCCAACCGACACTACTTTTAAAGGGCTTAGAAAACGATTTATCTGATTTTAAATCAAATACTTGATCTTTAAAAGATTCTTCTACAGGACTATTGGTAGAAACAAAACCAATGTATCCACCTTTTTTAGCGGTTTGTTGGTGCTGCGAAAATTCACTAGCTAGTTTTTCAAAATTCCCGCCATTGCTCAATACCTTATGGAGGCTATCGATGGTCGCTAATTGCTTTTTATCATCTTTTCCTTTTTCGGTTCTGAGTAAGATGTGGGCAGCTTCTACTTCACCCCGAGCAGGACGTTTGCTATTTAGTTTGATAATATGGTATCCTGCCGCAGTACGAATTGGTTTGTAATATTTACCAACTTTTAGATTATATGCTGCTGATTCCATTTCATAGAAACCAGGTCGAAAGATAGCGCCAAAATAGCCTAGTCGGCCACTATTGTTTTTTGAATTATCATCTTCTGAATATTCTTTTGCTACCATGCTAAAAGATTGACCACTATCAAGTGCAGCTTTGGCTTTCATAATTTTTTTGTAAGCCATCAACGTATCAGCAGGTTGAGGATTACTTGACAACTTTACCATGATGTGGCTAATATCTACTTCTTCTTGACTCCTTTGGTAAGCTTCTTCTACCAGTTTTTCAGTAACTTCTTTATCTACTAAATAACTATTCGCTAGTTGACGTCTGTATCCGCTCAACTCCTTGATAAGTGCAGGAATGGTGTCCAATTGCATATCACGGGCACGCTGTACTTTTAATTTGAATTTAATATAAAGATCTAGATACTCATCTAGAGACTTTTGAGAATAATCAGCCTTCTCTCCGTTTGTTTTTTTGTAGATATAATCAAACTCAGATACATGTACTGGTTTATTTTGAACGGAAAATAAAACGGGATCTTTCTGCGCAGTAGCAGTGTGTAGGATACCGAAAAATAAGATGGTTAAAATGGATAAACGAAATGACATTTTTCTGTTTTTTTATAGAAGTTATTTAATGACTTCAAAAGCAGCCGAGAACTAGAGAAAATTATTCAAATCGAGCCTCTTTTTTGAGTGAATAGCAGCGCTATTGACGAGAAAAAAGGCGATGAGTTGGATAACTTTATTAGTTTGTAGGCAATTTTGGAGTTTTTAAATAACTTTTGAAATAAAATATATGTTCAACAATCCTGTTCTAGGTGATTAATTTTCACTTTAAACGAACTGCAAAAATACGAATTTTACCTCTGTAATTTGATTAAATTTTTTCTAAAAATAGAAACTGCTTAATAGGTAGCGAAACAACCACTTACCTATACAACTTCTTGATAATAAACCCTTTTTACACGCTCAGAGATTCCAGTAAATATCTCATACGGAATCGTTTCTAAGCTATTCGATAACGCTGTAACAGGCAAATCAGGCCCAAATATGATAATTTCATCCCCCATGCTCGCTTGTGGAACTTCGGTAATATCCATCATACACATGTCCATACAAATATTTCCGATGGTGGGAACTCGGATTCCATGTAATAATCCACTGAATTGGCCATTGCCCGCTTTTCTGAGTAATCCATCGGCATAACCAATCGTTACCGTCGCAATAAGACTGTCCCGTTGAGCAAGCCCTTTTCGGCCATAACCAATGGACGTACCTTTTTTTATCAGTTTTATATGGGAAATACTAGCTTTGAGTGTGTGTACGGTCTCTAGGTGGGTGCTTTCAGGGGTTGCAGCATCGTAGCCATAGAGTCCAATTCCCAAACGTACCATATCCATCTGGTATTGTGGAAAACGGGTGATTCCGGCGGTATTAAGCACATGTCTGGTCGGTTGATAACCAATTTTTTTAGAAATGGTCGCATATCCTTTTTGATAGGTAGCGATTTGTTGATGGGTGAACTTATCGTGGCGAGTCTCATCACTGGCCGCTAAATGTGTAAAAATAGATGCTAATTTTAAGGCTGGGTAGGTATTTAAAACCTTAAATAATTCAGGGAAATCTGCGGACTGTAAACCTAGCCGAGACATACCCGTATCAAGATTTAAATGTACTGGAAAACTACGGGGTGGTAGTCCGGATAAATTGGTCAATTCGATCAGTCGTTTAAGCTGCGAGAGACTATAAATTTCTGCTTCCAGTTGGTGCTCAACTAGCGCTTCGAGAGAGGCTTCTTCAGGGTTCAATACTAGGATAGGCAACTGGATACCTGCCTTACGCAAAGCCACTCCTTCGTCCGTATAAGCTACTGCTAAATAGTTGACAGAACGGGCAGCGAGTAACCTTCCAATTTCTACACTTCCAATGCCATAAGCAGCCGCTTTGACCATTACCATTACTTTGGTTGTTGGAGTCAACTGTTGTCTGTAAAATTGCAGATTATGTTGAAGCGAGCTAAGGTTAATTTCCAAAACTGTTTGATGATGCTTTTGTCTAAGACGAGCCACTAATTTTTCAAAATGAAAAACTCTAGCACCTTTTATTAAAATTATTTCGGATTGAAAATCACTGGATTTTAGTTGTTTAATAAACTTGTCCGTAGTTGAATAATAACTTGTTTTTATCTTCTTTGAAATAAATTTCTTTAATACGGAAATCTGTTTTCCAACGGCAATTACTTGTTCTATTTTATGCATTTTTAGTAGGTCGGCTAATTTTTTATATAGCTGATCTGCTGTCTTTCCAGATTCTAAAATATCAGATAAAATAATTCTGCGCGGGCGATCATCTCCTTGTTCTGCCATGAAATTAAGCGCCGCTTTTAGAGAAGATAAGTCTGCATTATAACTGTCATTAATTAATAAACAATTGTTGATACCTGCCTTTAATTCTAGTCGCATTGCAACTGGTTCTAAAAGCTTTAAGGATGTTTTTATTTTTTGAACAGATATTTTTAAATAGGTAGCAGTTACCCAACAATGAATGATGTTTTCAATGGAAGCAGGATCGGTAAAAGGAACGGTGATTTGTCGTTTTTTGCCTTTGTAAGTGGCAGATATTTTAGTAGTGTTTTTGGTCGTTCTGGTGATGGAAATAATTTGCCAATCTGCTTCGGAAAGGGTAGACCAAGTGAGTGTTTTGCCTTTAAAGTATTGTTTTATTAGTTTATTTAGACGAGCATCATCCTTACGATAGATTAATGTCTCAGAATCCTTAAAAAGATGTAGTTTTTCCTTTATTTTCTGTGTGATAGAACTAAATCCAGCATTATGAGCGTCACCGATGTTGGTGAAAATTCCGATGGTTGGAGAGATGATTCTTGCTAATTTTTTCATCTCACCCGTTTGTGAAATTCCTGCCTCAAAAATACCAAGCTTATCTCCTTTTTTTAATTCTAAAACAGAAAGAGGAACGCCCAACTGAGAGTTATAACTTTTAGGACTACGAGTGATTTGAAATTTTGTATCTAATAGTTGAAATAGCCATTCTTTAATAATCGTCTTTCCATTGCTGCCCGTAATTCCAATGATAGGAATGTTAAATTCTTGTCGATGAAAATTCGCTAGCCTTTGCAAGGCTTCTAATGTGTCATCAACTAGAATAAAGCCAGCAAGTGGCATTTGTTTTGTTCTAGGTTTTTTCTGAACTAAAAAATAACGAACACCTTTTTCGTAAAGCTCTTTCAAATATTTATGTCCATCATTACGGTCTCCAATGAGTGCAATAAACAAAGTGTTTTCAGGAAAAACCAATTTACGACTATCATAAAATAAATTTTCGATCAATCGGGAGTCATCGGAGGCAGCATAAAGCTTTCCGTTGGTAATTTTCGCAATTTCTGAAACACGATAGTTCATTTTTTAGTAGTAAATAAAATTCATGAATTTTATCTAAGCAACTCCTCAATCCACAATCCACTCAAATCCTCAATCCTGCAAAGCAGCTAAGTCCATCCCGATATCTCCTCGAAAGTATTTTCCAGCAAAATCAATTTGTTTCGCATTATCTTTTGAGATAGCGAGTGCTTCCGTAAAGTCTTTACCGAAAGAAGTAATGGCTAATACTCTTCCACCGTTGGTCAACACTTGGTCGTCTTCCATTTTAGTTCCAGCATGAAAAATTTTACTGGTCTTTATATTTTCTAAATTATGGATAATTTTTCCCTTTTCATAAGCCTCTGGATAGCCTCCCGAAACCAACATGATGGTGGTCGCTGCTCGTGGATCTTCTTCGATGGTAATATCACTCAACGTACCGTTGGCCGTAGCGACCATTAGTTCTGTTAAATCGTTTTTAAGGCGAGGCAAAACAACCTCTGTTTCTGGATCACCCATTCGGCAATTATATTCAATTACAAATGGTTCTCCACCGACACTAATCAATCCAATAAAAATAAAACCTTGGTAAATAATATCCCTTTGTTGAAGACCTTTGATCGTAGGAATGATGATGCGTTTTTCGACTTTTTCCATCATCTTATCATCCACAAAAT
>CALKJE010000145.1 GCA_937995675.1 uncultured Saprospiraceae bacterium | reverse complement strand
AAAAATTGCGTCTGTTAAGAGAAGTGAAATTCATGCTCGGGAGTTTAATTTAACTAATAATAACATATCCCTTGAAAAAATTATGCCACCTATTTCAAACCTTAATCAAATTGATAATATATATAAACTATAAATAACTATAAAACAAATATTTATATGTACAATTGAGCATAAATATATTTTTTTCATCATTAATTCAATTATTTTTTTCACAGTATTCTATGTCACATCTGACTCGGTTTTCTTATAGACTTCTTTTTGATGATTAATAGATTCTTGGTGAATCGCATGCAGGTACGTCGTAATAAATCCCTGACTCAATCCTTTCTTTTCTCCTTGGATAATGGCTTGTTCTAAGATATCATTAAATCGGCTCGATTGTAAAATAGAGATATTATTACGTTTTTTATACGCACCAATCTCGTCGGCTAACTGCATTCGGTTTGCAATTAAGTTGATAATCTCTTCGTCTAGTTCGTCAATCTGATTTCTCAAATCTCCAATATTTTGATTGACTCGCAAGTCTTTAGAATTTTCGTCTCGAATTACCAGATGATCCACCAATTCTTTAAAAACAGCTGGTGTAATTTGTTGAGCAGCATCACTCCAAGCTTCATCCGGTGTGCAGTGTGTTTCTGTCATAATGCCGGCGTAATTCAAATCCATTGCCTGTTGAGCAATCTCTCCTAAGATATCTCGACGACCACAGATATGGCTATTATCACAAATCATCATTAGATCTGGGAAACGACGTTTAAGTTCGATAGCAATTTGCCAACGTGGTACGTTCCGAAACTTGGTTTCTCCATGAGAAGAGAATCCACGATGAATCACACCAATCCGAGTTAAGCCAGCTTTATAAATTCTTTCAATCGCTCCAATCCATAATCCTAAATCTGGGTTAATTGGATTTTTAATTAAAATAGGTTTATCCACTCCTTCTAGAGCATCTGCAATTTCTTGAACAGAAAATGGGTTTACCGTCGTTCGTGCTCCCAACCAAAGTAAGTCTACATCATTTTTTAATGCATGAAAAACGTGAGCAGTGTTGGCTACTTCGGTACAAGTTTTAAAACCAAATTCTGATTTTACTTGTTTTAACCATTTCAACCCTTCTTTTCCTACTCCTTCGAATGAATTTGGTCGAGTCCGTGGCTTCCAGATTCCCGCACGATAAAAATCAACGGTTTGTCCAGCTTCTTTTAATTGACGAGCAGTTTCCATTACTTGCTCCTCTGTTTCTGCACTACAAGGTCCGGCAATGACAACGGGACGCTTGATCGGCTTCGGCAATAAGGGTTGAAAATTCATTTCCATTATTTTAAAATTTTTCGGATTGAGTTTGCTTTTTCAATCAGTTCATAAATTTGTGTAAAATCTTTTTTTATTAAACAGGTTCTAAATTTTGCGAGTGTATTAATATGTTCATCCAAGACATCTAAAAGATTTTCTTGATTCTGCGCAAAAATTGGTACCCACATATTTGGTGTACTCTTCGCCAATCGAACGGTCGACGAAAAACCACCACCAGCTAGTTCAAAAATTCTAGCTTCATTTTTTTCTTTTTCTAATACCGTCAACGCTAAGGCAAAAGCGGATAAATGAGAAATATGAGAAACATAAGCAGCATGGACATCATGATCTTTCGGATTCATGTTGACCAGTTTCATGTCCATTGAACGATACATCTTTTCAACTAATGCTATCGCAGCTGGATCACTTTTCTCCACTTCAGATAAGACACAAGCTTTTCCATCAAAGAGATTTGGAATAGCTGCTTCTGGCCCTGAATGTTCTGTACCGGCCATCGGGTGCGTTCCCACAAAACGATTTCGTTGAGGATGGTCAGCTACCGCATCAAGAATTTTTTCTTTGGTAGACCCCACATCAATCACTACCTGGTCGGTTACGTGGTCAAGAATTTTTGGTAATAAACTAACCATATTATCCACTGGAATGGCAACGATCACTAAATCTGCCCGACGAATTCCTGCTTCTAAATCCATCGTTTCATCCAGTAACCGACGACGGAAGGCTTTGTCTATATTCTCCGGATTATGATCGACACCGATAATGGTTTTTGCAAACCCATTTTCTTTTAAGCTAATCGCTAACGATCCACCAATAAGTCCCAAACCAATAACTGTTACTACCATTTTCTTGCTCTATTAGAATTTAGTTTTAAAATGTTTTTTCTTTAAAAATCGTCAAAATTACCCCGGGCCCTAAAGGGTGTTCTTGACGATTTTTTTTTTTTTGCCCGGTGGGCTTTGCTTAACTTTAAGTAGTAGAGTTTTGCTTCTTGCTTCTTGCAAACGCAAGGCATGCGTAAAGCAAGCGCGATAAAAGAGGGCAAATAGCAAATAGCAAAAAATAACCATAATGCTTCTTGCTTCAGATGCTATACCTCTTTTAAATTCCTACTTTTTATAATTAATTCATAAGCTTTGGTCAGTAACGCTTCCTTGGCACAAAGTGAAATTCGAATATAGGAATCACCCTGACTGCCAAAAATTCCACCAGGCGTGACAAAGACACCGGTCTCTTCTAATAGTTTATCAACCAATTCATAACCATTCATTTCCGTGTTCTTAATCCTAGCCCAAACAAACATTCCTACGCTATTTCGATTATACTTACAATCTAAAGCGTCCATGATTTTATATACAATCTCTCTTCTCTTACGATAAACTTGGTTTAAGTTTTCGTACCAACTAGGAGGATTTCCAAGTGCTTCCACGGCGGCTAACATAGCAGGACGAAACATTCCAGAATCCATGTTACTTTTAAATTTCATCACCTCTTGTAAGTAAGCCGAATCACCAGCCAACATTCCCATTCGCCAACCTGCCATATTATGTGACTTGCTAAGCGAATTTAATTCTAGTGCGACGGCTTTTGCTCCTGGAACAGATAAAATACTTTTTGGTTGTTCATTTAAAATAAAACTATAGGGATTGTCATTAACCAAGAGGATCTTATGTGTTTTTGCAAAATTGACCAATGCTTCAAAAAGATCAGCTGTCGCTGCGGTACCTGTTGGCATATGCGGATAGTTGATCCACATGATTTTGACTTTCGTCAAATCGGTCTGAGTAAGTGCGTTTAAATCAGGTAGCCAATTTTGTTCTTCTGTCAATTTATAATACCGAACGGATGCTCCCGCTAAACGAGCTGTCGCTGCATAAGCAGGATATCCCGGATTTGGAATCAAGACTTCATCGCCCGATTCTAAAAAGGTCATCGATAGATGCATAATGCCTTCTTTGGATCCAATCAAGGGCAATATCTCTTTATCCGCTTCAAGCGTTACTAAAAAATATTTTTTATACCATCCAGCATACGCCTTTCTCAATTCAGGAATACCTCGATAAGATTGGTATCCGTGACTCGTGTTAGATTCGCTGTTGGTTCCCAAAGCAGCGATTACTGACGGCGCAGGTGGTAAATCAGGACTACCAATTCCTAGGTTGATAATCTCATGCCCTTTAACTCTAAGCTGATCTAGTTCTTTCAACTTCCGCGAAAAATAATATTCTTCGACCGTGTTAATTCTGGCAGCGGTATTAATAATCATTTTACCTTCAGGATTTAAAATAAATTCGAAAATATAATTAGCGTTATTATTCTCAAGAAAATAAGTTTTTTGCTACTGGCCTTTGGCTATTGGCTCTCTTTAATCGTGATCAAAAAGCATTAACCTTAATCTCTAATTCGCAGTACGGTTTCTTTAGGGCAAAAAAAAAAAGAGCTCACAAGGAACTCTTTAATTTTTTTATATAAAACTATACAAGGTTCC
>CALKJE010000144.1 GCA_937995675.1 uncultured Saprospiraceae bacterium | reverse complement strand
TTGAGGAATGGTTTGTTTTGTGGGTTGGGGAACTTGGAGGGAAAAATAATGTTCACCGAAACTAGCAATTAATTGGACCGAATCTCCCTCAAAAAACTGGGTTGGACCGATCACTGAAATCGTTGGAATATTTGCATCGCGAACTTGAATATTGATTTCATTCGAAGAAGAAGTTCCTGTTTGGTCTGTTACCAACACCTGAATGGTATGACTTCCGGACTCAAGTTGATTCGTTTCGAATATTGAATTTGAACTACTTTGTGCTAATTGATCATTTAAATAAAAATGGTAAGAGGCGTAAATATTCGGAAAGGCATCGATTGCAATATATTCCCCTTGACAAATCACCGGATTACCAGAGGATAGTCGGATGGAAATATTTTGTTCTAGGTCGGTAATTTTTCTAACTAAGTTATTGTAAGCATCTCCAACATAAATTTCTTTAGTCGTCGGAGAAAAATCAATAGAAGTAGCTCCACTAAAAGTAGCATTCGTCCCTTCTGCATCGGTAGCACCTGTTACCTCTAAGGTGCCTGCATACGTAGAGACTTGACCTTCTGGTGTAATTTTTCTAATCAAATAATTATAACCGTCTGCTACAAAAATATTCCCCAAAGAATCTACCGTCATATCCCACGGGTAATTAAATTCGGAAGATGCTGACAATCCATTTTGATGACCTACTTGACCCGTTCCTGCGACGGTCGTCACCTCACCTGCTGGTGTAATTTTTCTGATCTTATGATTCCATTCGTCTGCTACTAAAATATTGCCTTCATTATCAAGTGTCAATCCATAAGGTCTATTAAAAGAAGCTTGGTTTCCAAATCCATCTGCATCTCCAATTTGGTAAGGTTTTCCAGCTAAGGTAGTTACAAATCCGAATGAATCTATTTTTCGAATAATATGCGTGAGATGATCGGCCACATAAATATTTCCTAATTCATCTATTTCGATCCCAGTAGGATTTCCAAAAGTGGCCGCAGCTCCGATTCCATTCGAGGTACCATAATTTCCAGAACCTGCCACGGTGGATACCATTCCTTCTGGCGTAATTTTACGGATCTTATTATTTCGAGTATCAGCCACCCAAATATTTCCTTGTGGCCCAACGCAAAGACCCCACGGTTCATTGAATAAGGCAATTGTTTGATCACCATCTTGATCACCACTAACTCCAGCTATTCCAGCAAAAGTAGAAACGGTACCGTCTAATTCAATTTTTCGAATAGTATGACTCCATCGATCGGTTACATAAACAACTCCTTCTAAACTAATAGCGATTCCATGAGGATTGTTAAAAGTTGCATCAAAGGCAGGACCATCTAAGGTACCCGTAATTTCTGGTTGACCTGCCACCGTAGTAACCAATTGAGCTGTCATATTTATGCTAGTCAAAACAGATAGTAAAAGGATTGAAAATATTCTCATAACGTTAAATTGATAATTATTGATTTTTAAACAGCTTCTATGTTTTATGCTATTGCTTTTTGTAGTTTCAACGGAAGTTCAAAATCAAAAATGGGTGTTTCAGCTTGGCTGCTTCCTTGCACCAAAAGACTATACTTATTCGCAATCACTGACCATAAGTATCTTCGATGTGCCACTCGTTCTAATCGATCTGCCGTTTTGTTCAGGTTTAACCCATCTAAGTTTTCTAGCAGTAATTCCAATTCTTTTTCTGTTTCGAAATAAAAACCTTTATTCTCGGTGGTAACTCGATTGTAAATAATATCAAATGAAAGGATAGGTAATTTTAAATACATGGCTTCTACTAGGGAAGGGTTGGTGCCACCTTCGCTATGTCCGTGGATATAAACTTTCGCATTAGAACGTAGTTGGTTGAGTAAACTTGATTCGTAAATAGGATCTAATAAATGTAGGTGGGGTAGAAGGTTGAATTCATCTTGAAGGGCTGTTCCGTAGGCACTATTTTTCCAGTTACCTACTAAGACTAATGGTAATGAGGTTTGTTTGGCAAAAGCTTTTAAAATTAAATGGATATTATTTTCAGGTTCTATTCGAGCAACTTTAAAAGCATAGTCTGATTGTAGAAAAGGAAATTTTTCAATAGTTGATTTTTGGATGGGTTCTGCTGAATTATGATCGGCTCCATACTCTATTAGTCTGCTTGGTTTTTTATATCTGACTAAAATGTATTTTTGAATGGCAGCGTTATCGGCGATGATTTCATCTGCACACCAGACGGCGACTTTCTCACTCCACAATAAAAATAATTTAGCATGTTTTCCCCACTTTGCTCTTCTCCATTCTAATCCATCTACATTTACGATAATTCTTCTGAATGGAAAAAGGAGTTTAAGGATCGGTAAAAGCAAACAGCCAGATACTCCTAAAATTAATAAGACTTCAGAAAAGATAATCGCGTGCATCATTGAAATGATATCATAAAAAATGCTATAAACACCATTCGCAGAAACGGGAATATATTTGATCTTTGCTCCGTTCCAGGTTGGAACTCTTTCTTCAGAACTATAATGTTTAGTACTGTTATAAACAGTTATTTGATATTGCTGATTAAGGTGTTCGACTAATTGATGTGCTAATGTTTCAAAACCTCCGTAGCGTGCTGGAACTCCTACAGTTCCGATAATTCCTAATTTTATTTTTGAATGCTTCATGGTAATTTTATTTTTCAGTTATGTATACCACTACCTATTCAAATGCAAAACCAAAATGTAAGTGTTTGTTAGTCAGTTACTTATAGGTTATTTAAATTTATGTGTGTTGTCATTCTGGGATCAATTCCCATTTTGGGAAAAAGGGGCAAATTGAATTTCAACAAAAAAAAATAACCGAGCCTTTCGGGACTCGGTTATCGTATCTAGTGTTTGGGTCTAGGAATTAAGGACAGATTTTTTGAGACTGCTCTGTTAAAGTGTGTCAGCGCGCGAGGCTTCCTTTAGAGCCTGCTCCGCAGAATTGCGGAGATTAGAGGCGCGGGCGGCATGAGCTAATGCAAATTAGTGAACCCAAAGGGACGGGAAGCCACACACTTGATGGAACAATCCCGATTTTTTTACGGAATTAAAATCTTACCGGTATACCATTTTCCATTTTCTCCAACTGCTTTGATGATAAAATGTCCGGTGGTTAGATTTCCTTTATTTAATTGAAAAGCAGATTCGGAAATACCTGTTTTTTCAAATAATTTTTTGCCCAATAGGTCAAAAACTTGAAGACGAACGATATCCACACTTCCACCATCCAATGGAACGATTTGAATTTTAGAGGCCAAGGTCATTGGATTAGGAAATATATGAAGTTGATCTGTTGAGAATTCTGGTACTGGTTCTTCTCCAATCATGTTGACCTCCGTGTTTGTTAGAATAGGTGCCAAATTGTCAAAGAAAATACTCGCTTTATTTTTGATTTCAACACCGTCTTCTAAATCGCTCTTCGGTTTAATTTTAAAAAATACAAATCCATGACTGGCCGCTTCATTGGTAAGACTATCTGGCATATTTATATTTTCAAAAGTCCAAACTAAGGTATTTTCATCTCTTATTTCGAATCGATAATTATGACTAGTTAGTCCTATCTTTAAGGTATTGATATCTAATTCTTTTGGAAGTTTATCTTCTATTCTTACGGTAGAGACCATCGCATTACCAACGTTTTGAAATCTGATTTTATAAATTAATTCCTGATCATTTTCAATATAACCTTGTGGGGTTACCGTAATGTCATTTGGATCTAATGCTCCTACTGCTGGTTGAACATCCATCGTTATGTTATCTTGCCCATGACAGTCGTCTTGGTCTGCATAAAAAGAGGCTCTTAGTCGAATGTCGTCCCCAATGGTCACATTGGTTGAAACAGAATCTTTAATATAAATAGTAACGGATTCTCCGATTTGAACATCTCCTAAATCCCACCTACGATCGCTTCCAGCCTCAAGAGACCAAGGAACAGAACTTTCTAATGGAATAATATAAGGACCAAACATTAAGGTCAATTTAGCATTGGTGGCGGTCATGGTACCTGTGTTTTTATAGGTAAGTGCGATTAAGTTTTCAAATCCTATGCGGTGTGCTGTTGAAGAAATTTCTACACTTAAATCTGGTAAGGGACATGCAGCCGTATCCGCAAAATTATTTCCACAATATTTATTACCAATACCAACCACCGACAAATCAAAAACGGATGTACAGCTAGCATTCCATTGGGATTCTTCCGTTAGTTGAGTAAGTGTATAATCACCTGGAGCAGCTGATAGGCTATACATTCCATTCGAATCTGTAACCGTTGTGAGATTCCCAGGTTGAAGTAATATTTTCATATTGGGAATTCCTATCTCCGTAGAATCTTGGATGCAGTTTTTATTTTCATCATAATAAACCATACCACAAATTTCACTTCCTTGTTCTTCAATAATGGTAAAACAATCTTCAGGAGTTTGATTGGTTAGTATTTGTCGATACCCGGAATTCCATTCAATAATCATAGAGTCAATTAAGGTGGCATCTCCCAAACCAATAATCGTTTTTAACTCATTTTGGCCACCAATACCACCGCCTGTTTGCCCTGATAATTCTCTCATCTGCCAAGTATCGTTTCCATAGATATTTGCTTTTACTCGAATTTTAGTTCCGATGGCTGAATAATTTGAGTTGGTGCCTATCAGGGTTACACAGACTTTATTTTGGCACTTTCCTCTAGCATTTTGATAAATGAAATTTTCATTTAATTGGTGATTAGTCGTAAATAAATCAAGATCTCCATCATTATCATAATCCGCCCAAGCGGTGCCAAAAGATTGTCCACCATCTTGGGTAAGATCATTGGTAATAGCGGTAAAAGTTCCATCGCCATTATTAGCGTATAATGCATTGTTTTGATCTTGGTCATTGCTGACAAATAAATCAATATCTCCATCATTATCATAATCTCCCCAGGCGCTTCCGTGAGAATGTCCTCCATCATTGACGATCTGTCCAGTACTAATTTTTGTAAAAGATTCGTCGCCATTATTTCGATAAAGGAAGTTGTTTTGATTGCCCGCATTGGCTACAAATAAATCTAAATAACCATCATTGTTATAATCTCCCCAACTTGCTCCCACGGAGTTTCCTCCGTCATTTACGATGTTTCCTTGGTTGATTTTTATGAAATTTCCGTTGCCGGTATTTTTATAAAGACTATTGTTATTGTTAGAGGTGTTGCAAACAAATAGGTCCAATAGGCCATCGTTGTTGTAGTCACCCCAAGTTCCACTGACTGAAAAATTAGCCTCCAGCGTTGGCGCTGATCCATTCGCTTTGGTAAAAGTTCCATCTCCATTATTATGGAATAATTTATTAAATTTTGTAGAAAAATAATCTGTTACGAATAGGTCTAAAAATCCGTCATTGTCATAATCTACCCAGCTTGTACCATGGGAATAACTTTTATCTTGCACTGCTGGATCATTTAAAATTCTAGTGAAAACTCCACCATCATTTCGATAAAGAAAATTCTCAAAGCCAATATTATTAGCCACATACAAATCTAAGTCTCCGTCATTATCATAATCACCCCAAGTGGCTGCCAAAGAACTGGCTTGATCTGTGGCAATGGTGCCAGTTGTTACTTTTGTAAAAGTCGAATTTCCATTATTATGATATAAAAAATTTGGAACATCAGGATCGTAATTTGTGACGAACAGGTCAACAAAGCCATCATTATTATAATCGCCCCAGGCAGTTGCCCAGGCATCGCTAACACCGTCCAATCCTATATCTTCTGGTGTTTCAAAGCTTGCGTTTGGATCGTAGGCTAAAGCCAGGGTAGGCAAGTTGTTACCACAAGGTCGTTTTCCTCCTATTTCAAAATTTATAATTTCACCTGGTTTATAATCAAGATCTAATAAAATATTAAATCTTAACCGGACTTTGTTTGAACTAACATCCGTTACTCCAATCAAGC
>CALKJE010000143.1 GCA_937995675.1 uncultured Saprospiraceae bacterium | reverse complement strand
GTCCAGAAGATCTAATTCAAGTTCCATCCGCTTTCTCTCCTAATAATGATGGGAATAATGATGTATTGGAGATATTTCTAAATCCAGCTTTACCCACTATTAATAGTATTAAAATATTTAATCGCTGGGGAGCAATAATTTACGAAGGCTCAAATGTAGGAGATACTTGGGATGGTACTTCAAACGGTAAAATTTTACCAAATGGTGTATATATCTATATGATCGAAGCAGATTGCCCGGTATTAAATAATACTATGGTGAAATCTGGTGATATTACCCTTATACGTTAATCAAATTAAAATAGAGAATTAAATATAAAGCATAAGTAACTGATTATTAATTCATTAAAACTTTTCCAGACAGCCTTCAGATTATAAACCCAACATATTATCCAAAGGTCGGTTAAACGACCTTTGGTTTTTTAATTAAGAACTTCTAAAAAAGATCCTATCGTTTTATCACCCTGATAAAGCCTTTCCCATTATTCTAGGAAGGACGGCATTATATTTGAATTATCCCTTTTAACACATAACCACTTAGGGGTTCTATTCTATCCAGACAGCGTAAGAAGCCCAACAAATTCCCCTATTGTAATCCTAATTTAACAGTATTCTATCAATCATCAGATACATAAAATACATGAACTGTATTTGTATGCTGAGAAACTTATTGCATGAACATACTAAAGAATATAATGGTGGTGATTTTGCTGCTGTCAGGTTTTCTGACGGTTGCACAACCAGTCGCAGATTTTACGGCAAATGTACAAACAGGGTGTGGATCTTTACAGGTTTCCTTCCAAGATCAATCAACTGGAAATATTGCCCAATATTCATGGAATTTAGGCGGAGTAACCTCTACTACCCAGAATCCAGGTAGAATTTTCGGTACACCAGGCAGCTACGAAATATGTCTTACTATTACGGACACAGATGGTTTGACAAATACAAATTGCAAATCAGATTTCATTACTGTTTTTCATCTTCCAGAACCTGACTTTAGTATTCCAAATACTAATGGTTGTGTTCCATTTCAAGGTGCTTTTACGGATTTATCTACTTCTCAAGATGGTACCATCGAGGAGTGGATTTGGGGGGTCGGTGGTCAAGCTGGCGTAATCACTGACGATGGTAGTTTGACGACTATTGAAAATACCTACGATATTATTGATGATTATACAGTCAGTTTAACAGTAAAGGATGATAATGGTTGTTCCAATACCATAACAAAAGATAATTTTTTAAGAGTAAATGAAAACCCGTCGGTTGACTTTGCGGCAGATCAGACCTTTTCTTGTAATTCACCACATACCGTAAACTTTTTTAATAGTTCTCCTAATATGAATATGACTTTTCAATGGGAATTTGGAAACGGTCAATCCTTTAATGGAAATAATCCACCTGGTATTGTTTATAATAATCAAGGTTTATACGAAGTAACTTTGTTTGGAACAGATAATTTAACCGGGTGTCGTGATACTTTATCAAAAGTAGATTATATTCAACTTAGTTACCCAACTGATTTTACCTTAAGTACAGATACTATTTGTAAAGGTGGTTCCGTGAGTTTCACAGATGTTTCTCCAGACGCTGCTTCAGATGTGTTTTGGGATTTTGGAGATGGACAAAGTAGTGTTGCCAACAATCCTAGTCATCAATATGATACTTCTGGTTGTTTTTTCGTAATTCTAACAAGAACCGTTAATGGATGTCCAGGAGTAAAAGTAAGTGAGCAATGTATCACCGTGTTGGATGTAAATCCAGTTTCAATTACCAATAATAATCCAATGGGATGTACCGTTCCGCACGCGGCTGATTTCTTTTCGGATGCAGTAGTTAATGGAGCTAGTTTTGAATGGGATTTTGGAGATGGAAGTACTAGTGATGAAGCTACTCCACAACACACCTATGATAGCATTGGTGTTTATGTTGTTACGCTGACTGTGACTAATAGTGCTGGCTGTCCTCAAACAACTACAGATACCATTCAGATTTTACCAGCACAGGCAATCATTGCTGGAGATGAAGCTGAAGGTTGTACGCCTTTGACATTTACCCTGAGTGAAGAAAGTAAAACCTTTAGTGAAATCACAGAGTGGGAATGGACTGTTTTTAATAATGCCACAGCTCCGCCGACTATTTTTACTTCTAATGATAGTATTCCCATTTTTACGATAGTAGATACAGGACAATATGCAGTTCAGTTAATCATTAAAGATCAGATGGGCTGTCGAGATACTACTGTTGTAGAAGAAGGAGCTGCAGCTGGAATGCCTCCAGAGGTTAATTTTTCTGCAGAACCTTTAGTTTCTTGTATTAATTCTGTTGTTACATTTACCGATGAGTCTAGTGATTTTGCAAATGGTTGGGAATGGGATTTTGGAGATGGAGGTTTATCAGAAGATCAGCATCCAGTTTATGAATATAAAGATACGGGGCGGATGGATGTTAGACTTACCGCATTACATCATGGTTGTCCGGCAGAAAAAACATTGACCGAATACATTGAAGTAGTACCACCAAAGGCAGCTTTCGAAATTAATCGTTTTTGTACTCAATTATATATTATTGATTTTGAGGATCGTAGTATTGGTGCAGATTCTATTATTTATGATTTTGGTGTTCCTGGCATTGATACAGATACCAGTACTCAACGAAATCCAACGTATATTTATAATAACACTGGCGACTATTTTGTTAGTCAGATTGCCTTTAATTTTACTACTGGTTGTTCAGATACGCTATTAAGGTTGGTACAAATAACTGAGCCACATGCTGAGTTTCAGTTATCCACTACTTCTGGTTGCGTACCTTTAACGGTTTCTCTTTCAGATAGTTCATCTTTTGCGGAAAGCTGGATTTGGAGTGGAGGTGGATCTGGTGTGATCAGCGATCCGACGGCCGCCGAACCAACCATTAGATTTAATACGGCAGGACCTTACACTAATATTCAATTATTGGTAACGGATGTGAATGGTTGTAGAGACTCACTTATATTTACGGATACGATTTGGGTGAACGAAGTGACCACAGATTTTTCTGTTGATCCTACCCAAGGTTGTTATCCATTAAATACCCAATTTACAGATGCTTCGTCTAGTTTATATGGAACCGTTACTGAATGGGAATGGGATTTCGGCGACAACCAAACAGTTGACCAAATAAACAATCCTGCGCATTTATATGAAGAGGAAGGATATTTTAATATAACACTTACTGCATCAGATGACTTGGGTTGTAGTAAAACATTAATCCTAGATAGTTTGGTAGAAGTATTTCGACCGATCGCTCAGTTTTCAACTGAAGATACGCTTAGTTGTAGTGCACATGCAGTAACTTTCAATAATACCTCTACAGGAAAAGGATTACGTTTTTCTTGGGATTTTGGAGATGGAGAATTTTCAGTCGATGAAAATCCTATTCATACCTATGCAATCGAAGGAACATATGATGTTTGTCTTACCATTACGGATGAAATAGGGTGTGACAATACATTATGTTTAGAAGACTATGTAGTGATCGCTGATCCAGTTGCTTCATTTACACAAGATACCACCTTTGGAATCTGTCCACCATTATTGGTTAATTTTACAAATACTTCCCAAAATACTACTACATATGAATGGGATTTTGGCGATGAAAGTGGCACCTCAAATCAATTAGATCCTCCACATATTTACACTACTCCAGGCTCATATGATGTCCAACTGATTGCAGTTGCGACAGCGTTTTGTCAAGATACCTTATTAATAAATGAATTGATTAATCTAAATGGTCCAACGGGGAGTTTTCACTTTGATATTGATACTGCTTGTGTACCTGCTAGGATAAATTTTGTAGGAAATTCGGAAGAACCCTATACGTATATTTGGGACTTTGGAAATGGTATGTTGGATACAACGGAAAATGTAACTTATGATAGCATTTTTTATGTTTATCAAAGTGGTGGTGATTTCGTTCCAAAGTTAATATTAGTAGATCAAGTAGATTGTCAGACGACCATCGTTTCAGAAACGCCAATCGTTATTTCAGAAATGAACTTGGATTTTCAGGCAGATAGAACGCTATTTTGTAATGATCAAGGAACGACCAGATTTACAAACCTAACGGCATCTACCCACCCAATCTCTGACTTAGAATGGCAATTTTATGGTGCGGATCCTGTCAGTAGCACAGCGCCTGAACCAAGTGTACAATACCTGAATCCTGGAAACTATTCCGTTCAATTATTGGTCAATAATGGAATCTGTAGAGATTCTTTACTAAAGCAAGATTATATTGGTGTTGGGGCAATTCCCGAGGTCGCTTTTCAAATAAGTGATTCAGTGGGGTGCGCACCTTTAACGGTTAATTTTCAAGACCTTTCTACTGTGGATAGTAGTAATATCACAGGATGGAATTGGAATTTTGACAATATCAACGAAACAGATTTAGAAACGCCAGTTTTTATTTTTAATGAACCTGGATTTCATAATATAACACTGACGGCGACCTCTGCTATTGGATGTCAAGATTCGACCACTCGAATGGTGGAAGTACTAGAGATACCTTCTTTTTCAATTGCTAAACCTGAATCAATTTGTATTGGTCAATTCGCTGAACTAGTTCCTGCGTTTAGCGAAGATACTACTGGATATCAGTTTCAATGGATAAACCATCCAGATCTAAGTTGTATAGATTGTTTAATACCAAGTGTAAACCCTATAGATACCACGATCTATCAATTAGCAGTTACCAATACGATTGGATGTACGGCTACCGAAGCAGTTACCGTAGATGTACGACCTTTTGCAGCACCTATTGTATCGATTACCCAAGATACCAGTATTTGTTTAAATGATTTTGTTCAATTAAGAGTAAGTGGTGGAAATAATTTATTCGAATATCAATGGGGAACAGAGGCAGCGGGACTTACTTGTTACGATGCATGTACGAATCCTATTGCGAGTCCATTGGTTTCTACAAGTTATGAAGTAACTATTACGAACGAATTTGGGTGTGCTAGCACGGACTCGGTCCTGGTGACCATTTCAAACGAACCCCAATCATTGGTCGGCGAAGATCAAACTATTTGCGAAGGTGATGAAGTTCAATTGAATACTAGTTTAGGAAATGATCCAACTTGGTTAGTAACCGATGGATTAGATTGTACATATTGTCCTGATCCAATGGCAAAGCCAGATTCTACGACTTCCTATCGAGTGCGGGTAATGACGGATGACGGATGTGAATTATTAGATACTATTGAAATAACAGTAATACCGCTCAATACAATTGACGCAGGAGCAGATCAGCAGATTTGCCAAGGCTCAACTATAACTCTGACCGGAAGCGGAACGGGAACTGTAAATTGGACACCGGTACAATCTGTTTCTTCTGCTAATACTTTGGAAACAGAGGTTAGTCCTACTACTAATACCATTTATACCTTAACATTGACCGAAGGAAATTGTACATTGGTAGATTCAGTGGAGGTAACACTCGCTGAAAAGACTACCATAGAAACAGCAGATATAGAGATTTGTGAAGGAGAGATGGTAGATTTAATATTCGAAGGGGGGGTGGATCAAGCTATTTGGTTTGATGAGTTTGGAAATGAGGTAATTAGTGAAAATGTTCAGCCTTTAGAAACCACAAATTATACGGTTATTGGTCAATTTGCGACCTGCGAACCAGATACGGCTACAGTTACCGTGGAAGTTACACCAAAGCCGGTGATCTATCTTCTAGACGAATTAACTTATCTTCCAGGCCGATCAATTCGAATTCCATTGGCTGTTCCAGATAGTTCGTTGTATGAATATCAATGGATGCCTTCAGATAGTGTGGATTGTGTAGGTTGTCAAGAACCACAGATTTTACCAGATAGTAATACTATTTATCAAGTACTGGTTACAGATCTAACCACTGGATGTTCCGTGACAGATACCATACTTTTCAAAGAATTAATTACTTGTCCTGTAGATTTAGTGGCAGTACCGAATGCTTTTTCACCTAATAATGATGGAGAAAATGACTATTTACGAATGTATCCTAACCCTACGGTTACCTCAATTGATCGCTTTAGAATTTTCAACCGATGGGGAGCCTTATTATATGAAACTGATGATTTATATGATCGGGGATGGGATGGAAAAGTAAAAGGAAAACTAGCTCCGATAGGTGTGTATATATTTATGATTGAATTCACCTGTGAACTAACCGGACAAACTGTAATCCATTCTGGAGATATTACCTTAATCCGATAGAAAAGTATGGCAATAATTTATATTAAAATAATTTTTAATATTTTTAATTTTTTTATCTCGTTTTGTAAATAAAACTGGAAAAAAAGCTTAGTTTTGTCTACGGATTAACAAAGAGGGATAGAAGTACTATATCTACGATGACTAAAACATCTTTCAGTGCTTTCTTCATTTAACCAACCAATCAATTATTTAATAGCATTTTCCTAAACCGATTTCAGGGAAATTCTGTCGTTTGGAATGCGACAGTTCAGTTCAGCGCTATTACCTACAATGTTTTTTATGGTGATACCTTTCATTAGGTGTTAACCAAGTATTCTTTTATGAGAAAACCATTATCTGTACTGAAAAGTACCTGAGGTACTTATGCAGATAGAAAAGAATTTTACATTATTTAACCGGGATTAATTATTGACTGAAATGCTACACACACGCATATTTTGGTCGTTTTGCTTTGTGTTTTTATTAACTAGTTGGACGTCAGCACAGGTATCGGCTGAGTTTAATGCTAGTATTACCACAGGTTGCGGCTCCTTACAAGTTTCTTTTACCGACGAATCTACCTCCTCCAATCCAATTAATGATTGGTCATGGGACCTGGGAGGTGTTTCTGCAGGGACTCAAAACCCTGGAAGAATATTTGGAACTCCTGGTACTTATGACATTTGTTTAACGGTTACAGATACTGAAGGCAATTCTGATACAGAATGTAAATCTGAATACATTGAGGTTTTTTCATTGCCTACGCCGGATTTTTCGGTATCAGGCCTATCTGGTTGTGCTCCGCTAGAAGTCACTTTTTCTGATCAATCTGTTAGCCAAGGAAATAATATTGAAGAATGGGTCTGGGGTATTGGTGGTTCAAGTGGTGTGGTGGTAACTACTGATCCGACTGAAGTAATAAACAACACCTATACTACACCAGATAATTACACCGTCAGTTTGACTATCACAGATGCCAATGGTTGTGCCAATACCATTACCCGAACAGATCTAATTACGGTCTTTCCTGATCCTGAAATTGACGTTACTATTGATGAAAATTTTAGTTGTAACATTCCTTTTACTGCTAACTTTAATAATAACAATGCGGCATCGAACCTAACCTATATCTGGGATTTCGGCAATGGCGAGTCCTTTACTGGTATAACTCCTCCTCCTGTTACCTATTCAGAACCAGGCACTTACGATCTAACTGTGACAGCTATGGATCAAAATACCAATTGCACAACTACGGAAGTCTTTGCGAGTATTCTACAGGTAGGATATCCAGTTGAAATAGATTATTCTAGTGATAATAATTGTCAAGGAACATCAATTTCTTTTACAGACAATTCAACCGAGCCAGCTGATAGCGTACTATGGAATTTTGGTGATGGTTATTTTTCTACAGAAATCAACCCTGAACATTCTTTTGATCAAGGAGGATGTTTTAATGTTTCTCTAATTCGTTACACACAAGGATGTCCCTCAGAAGGTCAATTAGCAGATTGTATATTTATTGACGCTGCCCCTACTGCTGTTTTTTCTAATAATAACCCCGCTGGATGTACACTTCCACACACTGTAAATTTTACTGCCAGTTCGAATGAGGAGGTTACTTGGCAATGGAGGTTTGGAGATGGTACCTCGTCTACTGAACAACAACCGTCTCATTCTTATGATGATTATGGAATTTATCCTAT
>CALKJE010000142.1 GCA_937995675.1 uncultured Saprospiraceae bacterium | reverse complement strand
GGATAAAGAGACTTTATACCTCGGTTTTTTTCACACCGGTGCCTACCAAGAAGCACTCAGCGGATACGGCGGTATCAAGCATTGTCTGATTCCTTCGCCACGCCATATTTTAATCGATCGAGACGATAAAGGAAATTTCGTAGACCGAGTTTTTCGCGAAGAACAAAAGGCAGAGGATATGTTGGATATTTTGGGATATTGAAAAGCTTCGCTTGCTGAATCGTTGATTTGTTGAATCGTTGAAATGTAAAAAACGTAGAGACAAGGCAATGCCTTGTCTCTACTACGTTTTTTACATTTAGGATCTCGTAATTTTTTGCCTTGCTGTTTTAAAGTGCTATTTTCTAACGATTAAACAAATCAACGATTAAACGATTAAACACCTCAACCTCAACCTCAACCTCAATAAATCCCCTCATACTTCTCTTTCACATAATCCATAAAATATTTAAAATTCAAGGTTTCGCCAGTGACTTGTTTGCACAATGCATTCGGCGTATATCGAGCACCATGTTGGTGAATATTTTTGCGCAGCCAATCCAGTAAAAGCTGATTATCGCCTTTGCTGATTTTTGCTTCTAAATTTGGAATATCTTTTTTCGCTTGCGCGTAAAATTGAGCAGCATAAAAACTTCCTAAGGAATAAGTAGGGAAGTAGCCGATGCTTCCATGTGACCAGTGGATGTCTTGTAAAATACCAGTTTTATCATCTTTGATTTCTAGACCAAGATATTCTTGATAGCGGTCGTTCCAAATTGTTTTCAGTTCTGCTGGATCCAAGGAATCTTCTACCAATCCTTTTTCGATTTCGTAGCGAATTAACACGTGGAAATGGTAGTGTAACTCATCTGATTCCGTTCTGATTGGAGAAGGCGTTATTTTATTAATTCCTTTGTAGAATTTTTGCAAACCAATTCCATCTAGATTTTTAGGAAACTGCTTTTTCAAAGATTTAAAATTAGCCTTCCAGAAGGGTAGACCTCGGCCTACATTATTTTCCCAGAGTCGAGATTGAGATTCGTGGATGGCTAACGAAACGTAACTACCGATTGGCGTGCCGTAACCTTCCGATGGAATTCCTTGCTCATAAAGTGCATGCCCTCCCTCGTGGATACAAGACCAAAGCATGTTTCCAAAATTTTTCTCATCTACCCGTGTGGTGACCCGTACATCCTCTGGACTAAAGTTGATGGTAAACGGATGCTCAGAAATATCTTGTCGACCTGCCTCAAAATCATAACCGATTTTTTTAAGAATTTCCAAACCATAATCCCACTGTTTATCCTTTCTCCATTTTTTATAAAGAAAGGTATCATCTACCTGTTTTTTAGTTCGCAGCTCTGCCACAAAATCCACTAACTGCCGACGAACATCCGTAAAGAGTTTATCTAGTTGGCTAACGGTGGCTCCTGGTTCGTATTCGTCTATCAATGCATTATAGGGATGCTTTTTAAATCCGACGAGTTTTGCTTCCTCTCTTTTTATGGCTACAATTTCTTGTAATGGTTTTTTATAAATAGTCCAGTCATTGGCCGCTCGTGCTTTGATCCAAGCATCAAAGGCCGTAGAGATGGCTTGTGATCTTTTAAGGACGAATTTTTCAGTGAATGACTTATTTCGAATATAGCTTTTATAAGAAAGTTCTACATTTCTACGTTCGGCAGGACTTAATGATTTTTTGTTTTTGAACAAATCCTCTATCAATTTTCCATACTTGCGATTGGTCATCATTTCATGCGAAATAGCTGAAAGTGTTGCTAATTGTTGCGCTCGAAAACGATTCCCTTTCTTTGGTAAATAAACTTCTTTATCCCAATGGAGGAGGGCGGTTGCAAATTGTAGGTCGGTATGCTTTTTATTATGTGCTAGATATTTTTTATAGGTGTTGGACATTTGAGAATTTTTATAAAATTAAAATAGAAAAACTGTTTTGTTTAAGTCAAATTTATTGCCAGCTTATAATCAATAGTTTGTTAGTTCTTAATAAAATTAAATAATTTTAGTAGAAAGATATTCGCCGCTTCTTAAGAAACTTGAAGGAATAAAAATAAGAACTTATGAGGAAAAGTGGTAGGTGTTAAAAGCAGTAGGCAAAGAATAGGTGATTATGGTATGAAAAGTATTTTAGAAATAACGGCTTTTCTCGACGCTCATTGGTCAAGTTTGGTTGAAATATTCTTAATTTTAGTTAGAAATTCAACCCCTGGTTCGTATTAAATATATTTTCTATGAAAAACCTAATCTTCTGTTTAATGATTTCTGTGTGTTCCTTAAACGCGCAGAATGCTACGGACTCTCTTACGGCAGTCTTTGAATTAATCGCCAAAGAAACGCATGTTCCAGGTTTTGCTGTTGCGGTAGTCAATAAAGATAAAATTATTTACAAAAATGGATTCGGTTTTGCGGATATAGAATCCAAGAGACCTTATACTACTGAAACCATCCAAAATATCGGGTCAACTTCTAAAACGGTCATTGGTTTAGCACTGATGAAATTAGTGGATCAAGGAAAGCTGGATTTGGATGCGAATATCAATGAAATTTTACCATTTAAAGTTGTTCATCCACGTTTTCCAAATGAACCAATAACGGTAAGGCATGTTGCAGCACATACTTCAGGTATTAAGGATTCCAAGTATTATGATAATTCTTATGTACTTTACAAACCAAAAGCAAACGCTGCCAAGCATTTAAATTTTTTTCAAAGACTATATTTTAAAAAACTTAAGAAGAATAAAAAGGAAAGTATTCAAAGTTTTCTCCAAAAGTATCTTCTTGTTGATGGAGCATATTATCATAAAAAGAATTTTGGAAAAACAAAACCAGGGACTCAATACGAATATACAAATGTTGGTGCTACACTAGGCGCTATGATTGTAGAAGTAGTTGCGGATGAGCCATTTGAAGTCTTCACTAAACGAGAATTCTTTGACCCGATTAAAATGTCCTCTACTTCTTGGTCATTAGATGAGGTTGATTTGCAACAACATGCAACACTTTACTTACCTAAAAAACCAAGACAACTTCCTCTATATTCATTGACTACTTTTCCAGATGGTGGCTTGATTACAAATGTGGATAATCTTAGTCTTTACATGATGGAATTACTTCGTGGTTCAAGAGGTGAACCGTCAATTTTATCAAAAACTGCTTTTGATGAAATGCTCAAAAATCAAGTTCCGATAATCGGTGATCCTGCAGATCAGAACACCTATGGTATCTTTTGGAATGTTTTGGATAATGGTTATAAAGGCCATACCGGAAGTGATCCTGGTGCTAATTCAATTATGTTCTTCCATCCAGAAAATAACATAGGATTGCTTATGATTATTAATATGGATATGGATGGTAATAAGCGTACTATCGAAACATCCACTTCAATTTGGACTAAGTTGAATAAGTATGCGCTTAAATTTTCCGAGAAGGAGAAGTAGTTGATGAAATTATTAGAGGAATGTTAAGGTAAAGGTGTAGCGCGCTCATAGTTTAAAATTCAACATCTTCTACGAAAAAAATCGCATTATTATTTAAATCATACAACCCAAATTCGTGCGTATTCCACGGTGTATTTCTAGTAAGTTTGTTTGGCGGAACGATTCCTTTGTCCACCATTTCTTGAAAAAGGGTGTCAATGTTTTTTACAAAAAACTTGACCACCGAACCTCCAAGTAAAGGATCGTCCAAGGTGTTAGCGTGCCATTGAAGATGAATAAAAATTCCTGCTCGTTTTAAAACAGCGTAATCTTGAGCAATGTGTAACGCACTAAAACCGAGTTTGTTTTTATACCATTCCAAATCTCTTTCTAAATCTTCTGTTGGTAAAACGGGAGTAACATGTAAGAATCGAGTAGGAACAACAGGCTCCTTAGTCACTTCTTGAATCCTTCGTTCTATATAATCCGATAAAGCAGAAATATTAAAATCAAACCAATCCTGTTGTACGGTCGGAAACTTATAAAGGACGTCTTTAAATTTTTTATAGGCGCGTTTTTTTTTAGTGGCAGCGCGGAGTTGGTCTTGGACCGTTCGACTATCTATCGTCGGAATAAAGCGTTGCATGATCTGTTGGTTCTCCATTTTTGGAACTCCGCGTAGGATTAATAATCGACGATTATCTTGAGGCGTTTCTATTGGACCTTCGTCTTCTGCTGTCCATCGTTCGTCATCCCGACTATGCCGATTAGGATCTGGAATAGATTCCACCGTCCATTCGTTTAGATCTACATAACAGTGAAGACCTGCATCTAGATTTTCAGCAATTTCAGTGATTTGAATTTTGGTTAACGACATAATGAATTAGTGTTTTTGGAAATTAGATTTTCCAATTCCCAGGGCCATTGTTCCCCAACCTAGAATAAAAAATACGCCACCAATCGGTGTAAGCGGTCCCAAGAAAGTCCAACTACTAATTCCTAATACTTCTCGACAAGCTAGCAGATACAACGATCCAGAAAAGAGCAAAATTCCCACTAGAAAAAACCAGCCACCCGTAATGATACTTTTTTCAGGAATATGAAAATATAGAATTCCCGACACCAAC
>CALKJE010000141.1 GCA_937995675.1 uncultured Saprospiraceae bacterium | reverse complement strand
GGCAGATAAAACTTTCCGTTTATCCTGATTTTGAAATTCTTGGAAAAGATACCATCAATAGAATTATTGATCACCAAAAACAAGGAGAGTGGGTTTACTACCTAGAAGGCCTTGAACATATTTCCTGTTTTATTTCTAATTTTTATCATGGTAAAACAGCCGACCATATCAAAAGTAAAGGCAATTATTTAAATGGAAATAAGGTTGGACTATGGGAAATGTTTTTTAAAAATAAAGACCTAAAACAAACGGTTTTCTACAACCGAGAAGGTGAAAAAGACGGAACCTCGATTGAATACTTTCCCAACGGAAAAATAAAAAGTGAACAAGTATGGAAAAAGGATAACTTGATCAGTCAGATCGTATTTTTTGAAAATGGCCATAAGAAGTTTGAATCGGAATATTCAGAAGGCCAAATTAATTTTTTTATTGTTTATTATAATTCTGGAAAACCAAAATTCCAAGGTGATTTATTCCCATCCATGAAAATAAAAGAATTGATGAAGTCTGATGAAAACGGAAAAACCACCAGAATAAAGGCCAAACGATTTGGGAATCTGATGATCGAAGAAGGTTTATTAGGTTATTTATAAACAACTTCAAAGAAAAAATAATTGCAAAAGATAGAACTGACACTAAAATTTTTTCTCTGGAGTTTATTGATTCGGAGTGTACAAAAAACTGTGTCATTAATTAATATATGTTAAGAAAATCGTTCTCCAAATTTTTCAATAAGTACCCCTCTGATTTTGACTCAAATAGTGCAGAATGTATTTTAATCAATTTTTTTTTCTCCTCCATGCAACGTTTTCCTAGGAACCTGCATACATTATCCTATAAGGATCAATTTACCTAAATAAAAAGTGTCGTTATTTGGCCTATTGGAATTTCTCCTCTTGTATATGCTTTTATTTTTACTATTATTAGGATTAATTTAGTCATTTGCTTTAAAATTTATCAAAATTGACACAGAAAACCTCTTTTTTCTACTCAACCTAAAATATTATGCTATTACGAAAAATTTTTACGCTTACCTTTTTATTAGCCATCTGTAATTTTTGTCTTGGACAAATTGTTCCTATTGAAGGCTTCTCTCTAAATAGTTTTGGACAACCACAGATTGAAATTACGGGCGAAGCTGATAAATATTATACCCTTAAAGCCCGGCATGCACCTAATTTTGTTTATGAATCTATCGTATCTATTACGATGGGTGTCGATGGTCCAATGACCATTTCTGAGCCAGGTCGAGCGTATCAACTTGAAAATTATGAGGTAACGGCTCATCCTATAGCAAATCCTGCTGATTCAGACGGAGATGGGATTGATGATCTTACCGAGCTTAATAATATGCCGACCGATGCACCTCTAAATTTTGCTGGAGCAATTGATTTTATTGACGGAACTACTTCTATTCCAGATGCTGCTACGTTTGCAAGTATGGCAGTGGTTGCAGATGTTCCGTGGGCGCCATTTTTGAATGGTCAACAATTTGTGAAATTCGGAATCCTTGATCGAGATACCGATAATCCTAGAGTTTACTTTATCAATAGTAATACCCACTTTATTCATGGTGCTTTTTTCAGTGCTATTGGACAAAATACTGGTGGTGATGATGGATCTGGTGAGGTGGTTTTTAACCCGAATGAAATTCTACCCAATGGATCCATTGGTAGTTATTCTTTTAACTTTTCTTTCGGTGATGCAAAAGACTTTGAGGCTACCCAGAGAACCTTTGAATTATTATTGGCCAACATGCCATTTCTAAATAATAATCTACAACACTTTATTGGACAAAGTGATGAAGCACTTCATATGAATCAGTACGAAGACGATTTTGTTGGGTCTAGAATTAATGTTGTTTTAGAATCTGAAGTGTTTAGTGATGTTGATTATATTCCTTTTAATAAGACAGAAGGATATGGTTTTTTCAGACAGATGCAATTGAATGAAACACCAGCATCAAGAGATATCGTTTTATATGATGCTTTACCAAATACTTTACCGAGAGTAGGAGGAATTATTACTTCTGTAGTTCAGACTCCTTTATCCCACGTGAATCTTCGAGCGATACAGGACAATGTTCCAAATGCTTATATCAAAGATCCATTAGCGATAGATTCTATTGCGAATTTATTAGGAAATTATATTTATTATCGGGTAGACGATGAAGAGTATTTTATTCGTGAAGCCAGTCTTGATGAAGTAAACGCTTGGTATGAAAGTCAAAGACCAACGGTAGATCAGATTCCGGAACGCGATTTAAGTTTTACTGAAATTTTACCATTAGATTCTATTCGATTTGAAATGTCTACGGCCTTTGGTGCGAAATGCTCTAACGTAGCTACGATGCGAACTTTCGGATTTCCTGAGGGAACGATTCCAAATGGTTTTGGTATTCCTTTTTATTATTATGATGAATTTATGAAATTCAATGGCTTCTATGATGATGTAGAAGAAATGATTTCGGATAATGACTTTATCAATGATTTGGAAACACGGGTTGAAATGCTCAAAGATTTTAGAAGAGAAATCAAAGACGCTCCGATGCCACAATGGATGTTAGACGATTTACAAGCCATGCATGATGCATTCCCTGAAGGTACCAACGTACGTTGTCGATCGAGTACTAATAACGAGGATCTTCCTGGATTTAGTGGTGCTGGACTTTATACTTCTAAAACCCAGCGTCTAGATGAAGGACATATCTCTAAATCTATCAAGCAGGTGTATGCCAGTATGTGGAATTTTAGAGCTTTTGATGAAAGAGATTTCTATCGAGTAGATCACTATATTGCTGCCATGGGTAT
Source organism: uncultured Saprospiraceae bacterium (assembly GCA_937995675.1). Lineage (GTDB taxonomy): Bacteria > Bacteroidota > Bacteroidia > Chitinophagales > Saprospiraceae > JALZUU01. Next base: position 4,437 of record CALKJE010000141.1, on the reverse strand, counting down.
TCTTTGTCATACTAACTTTGATGAAGAAAAATCCAATGGAGTAGGTGTAAGTATCGATCCTGTTTTTGAAACAGAGAATACCTTTTATTTAAATACCCAAGTTGGCGAATTTTTGATTACTAATCCAGATGCTAATTCAATTCCTGAGGAGATTTTACTAAATCAAGACCCAGCAGAAGGATACACCGTATTAAGAGAATCCAATTTAGTACCAACCGGTCAACTAGTCATGGGAGAAGAATACCTCGATTTAATGCGAGAGTATTTACAGGTGATTCACGATGAATTTGCCATTCTTTATGATGTAGTTGGAGCAGAAGGTTTTGGAATGGATATCGAATATAAGGTGACGGCGGAAGATCAGCTAATTATCAAACAAGCGAGACCTTGGGTATCGTTTTGGGCAGATATCAAAGCTAACTTTGACCTCTCGGCGGTTGAAATTACAGAGCCAGAAAGTGGTTCTGATTTAGGCGATGCAGAATTGGTTTCCATTAACGTTGCCAATAGTGGATTAAAGGTAATGGAAGACTTTGAAATCTCCTTATTGGTAGATGGAACATTGGTAGAAACGTTGCCAATTATTGATGCCTTGTCGCCACAAACAGAAGGTACCTACCAGTTTACCATCCCACAAGACTTCTCTACTATCGGTGAATATAATCTTACTGCGATTGTTTCTCATCCAATAGATGGATACAATGACAATGATACGACCAATATGATATTAAGAAATTTACATTTGGTTGAAGGTGGAATTTCTTTTGTGAATGGAGTAGCAAAATGTGGTGATGAAGTGGATGTAGTTGCAACGATTACGAATTATGGAGCCCTCACGCTTACTTCTGCAGAGATAGAAGTAGTGGTAAATGGAATGGTGGTCGATGTCTTAGATTATACTTTTAATATTCTTTCAGAAACAGAAAGAGATATAGTTGTCACTGTCACCGACAATTTACAACCAACGGATAATGAAATTGTCTTAAACCTAATTGAAGTCAACGGGCAAACCGACGCAATTCCTGATAATAATTCAATTGATTTCAACACAGATCTAGAAACGGAGTATGATAATATTACATTGATAATTCAGGCTGATGATTATCCACAAGAAGTCTCTTGGCAAATAACCGATCTTTCTACCAATATGTTGGTTGCCTCTGGAGAATTAGGTTTTAATGATGATTTCTACACGGAAGAAATCTGTGTGGATTATAACTCCTGTTTTTCTTTACAAGTATTTGATTCATTTGGAGATGGGATTTGCTGTCAATATGGAAATGGAAACTTTTCTATAGAAAATTCTGATGGTGAAACCCTTGATATGAATGATGGAGATTTTGATAGTGTAACTGAAGAAGTCTTCTGTCCGGATGGACTCGGTTGTGCATTCACAGCAGAGATAATTACTACAGAGACCTCTAATGAAAATGCCGCGGATGGAGCGATCATCATCAATCCAACCACTGGAATTGAACCTTATCTTTATAGCATTGATAATGGTCAAAATTTCCTATTCTTGAATGAATTTCTTAACCTATCCGTAGGTGATTACCAAGTAATGATCGTAGATGGTTCAGGTGATTGTACGTATTCAGAAACGGTAACGATTGAATCTGAAACAACAGTTGATGTAGAGGATCTTACCGAGGGGAGTATAAAGGTATATCCTAATCCTACTAAAGATGATTTGATCATCGAAATTGGAACCTCCGTTTCATCCACGGGACCCGTAAATGTAGAGTTGTATGATTACCTCGGCCGCATGATGCATTCTACAAGCATTGCTGGCTCTGAGTCAACAACCGTACTTTCTTTAGCTGGATATACACCTGGTTGTTATTTTGCTAAATGCTATAACGAAAACTTTGAAAAGTATTTTAAAGTGATTAAGGTAGAGTAGTAGAACAACCATTATTTTAGTAACGGCCTTTTCTCTTCTGAGGAAAGGCCGTTAGTCGTTAAAGAAGGAACAAAAGATGTAGAAAGATTTCTCGAATTTTATTATTTTGCTTGCAAATGAAATAAAATATTTTCAACTACTGCCATGAAGAAATACTATGTCCATCCAAACATCGCTGAAGCAGAAACACTACCTTCGGAATTCTATAAAAGCGAAGAGGTCTTTGAGCAATTAAAAGAAAAAGTATTCACTAAATCTTGGCATTGGTTGGGAGATGAGGCTACCTTAGTTCCACTAGCTCAAACTGGACATCCACTTCTATTGTTAGATCAATATTTATCCGAACCTCTTCTCCTAATTCGTAATCAAGAAAACCAGATTAATTGTTTTACCAATGTCTGTACTCATCGGGGAAATCTTATCCTTCACCATCCTGGTAAAATTAGAAACCTCACTTGTATGTATCATGGTCGAAGATTCGATCTAGATGGCAGTTTTAAGTTTATGCCAGCCTTCGAAGAAGCTAAGAATTTTCCAAGACCTTGTGATAGTTTAAAGGAATTTTCTTTGGAGAAATTAGGTCCACATTTATTTGTTGGATTGGAACCGAGTTTTGATTTTTCAGGAGTCATCCAAAAAATGAAAGAGCGTATTGGCTTTTTACCATTAGAAGAATTTAAGTTAAATGCTGCTTTAAATAAAGACTATTTAGTCAACTGTCATTGGGCATTATATTGTGATAATTATTTAGAAGGTTTTCATATTCCGTTTGTCCATGCGGATCTAAATGCCGTATTAGATTATGGCAATTATACGACTGAGTTGTATGATTATTTTAGTTTACAAATAGGATATTCGAATGGAGGAGAAGAGGTCTTTGAATTCCCCAAAGGACATCCTGATTTTGGTAAACAAGTAGCCGCCTATTATTACTGGATATTCCCAAATATGATGTTAAATTTTTACCCTTGGGGATTGTCAATTAATGTGGTTAAGCCGATCAGTATCAATAAAACAAAAGTATCCTTCATTACCTATGTATATGATGAAACAAAATTGAATAGTGGAGCAGGAGCTTTGTTGGATAAGGTCGAACGAGAAGATGAATTTGTAGTAGAAGGTGTTCAAAAAGGTTTGCAATCACGGTTTTATAAATCGGGAAGATTTTCACCAACCATGGAAAAAGGCGTGCATCATTTTCATACTTTGCTGGCGGAGTTTATGAATCGAGAAGCGTAGTAATTCATATTCAATTATGCTCATTAAAATTTGAGATAGTAGTTGTAATTTAATTTATGTACCTTGTGTGTATCTTTTTATCTTTAATAAAAATATACCATGGGAATAACAAAAAACTTTGTCGATGGCATAACCTATGAAATTATAGGAAGTGCTATTGAAGTTCACAAGGAAATGGGACCAGGATTAATTGAAAGTGTTTACGAAGCTTGTATGATAAAGGAACTCCAAGCACGTGGTTTATTAGTTGAAAGTCAGCAGAATGTTCAAGTAGTCTACAAAGGAGAAACTTTAGATGCACTACTAAGATACGATTTATTGGTTGAACGCTGTGTTGTCGTAGAACTGAAAGCTGTCAAAGCAATGCACCCCGTATTTGATGCCAAAGCAATTTCGTATGCTAGACTATTAGAAGTCCCCAAAGCGGTTTTAATAAATTTCACTTGTACCAATATTTTTAAAGAAGGTCAGAAAACATTTGTAAATGAATATTATCGTAGATTACCTGACTAAGAATGAATACTTAGATTATTGTGTTTTTAAAAAATAGTATTATTAATGTTTTTTTTTACCATATAGGCATACAGGACACATAGAAAAATCGCGTTAGAAAAACGCGGTAGCAGTGCTATGTGTTCTATGTTTCTATGTGTTAAAAAAAATAAAAACTCAATCATGAACTCAACAACCCTTATCAAACGAGCCGCCTTCGCCATCCCAGTAATAATCCTACTGGCCGTCTTTGTCATGCGATATGCACCCTTACTCCTAGCTGGAGTGATGAGTATTCAAGTGCTAATAATTTTCTTGATAATTATAATATCATTCATATACTTCTTTATCAAAATTTTAAAATCTATTAAGTAATCTTCGATTAAAAAGAAAAAAACTGAATTATTTCCCTCCTAGATTTGTTATTCCGGTATGCAGATCTACCAACTATCTCAAATTGGAGAATTTCACACCAATCATAATGAAGACGCCTTAGCAATAACAGATATCGGTAATAATAAAACCTTACTCGGTGTTATGGATGGTTGCTCAATGGGAAAAGAAAGTCATTTTGCCTCTACACTGATGGCGAAGTTACTTCGAAAGATTGGAAAGGAATTAAACTACCAAGAATTTTATCAAACCAAAAAAATGACCACGGACGAACTACTTAAAGAAGTTTTAGAAAATTTATTTACTGAATTAATATCCTTAAGGAATCAGCTCCATTTAGAAATAGAAGAAGTTTTAAGCACCCTAATCTTAGGCATTCTTGATCAGTCTCAAAGGAAGATAAACTTAAT
>CALKJE010000140.1 GCA_937995675.1 uncultured Saprospiraceae bacterium | reverse complement strand
AATCCTTCTTTCTTCCCAGCAGCGTGTAAAACAAAATATTGGGTTAGCCGTGAAACCTGTTAACAATATCGACAAGTAAGTGCGCGCCAAGATCCAACCGTTGGCGTATGATGCTTCAGACAATTGTGACCTAAATAATTTGCAAGCGACCTATACCGATATGGTAACTTCTATTCCTTGTGGTGGTGAAAGTGAAATTACGCGAACTTGGAGTTTGACCGATGGATGTGGAAATATTCAGAATGCTACGCAGACCATTATGGTTAGAGATACGACGGCTCCTTTCTTCCTAAATTTTCCACCTTCTGGACCTTCGACAACTTGTGATAGTATTACTCCTATACCAGTTGTTAATGTGGATTTCACGGTGGACGATTATTGTGGTGATCCGGGTAATATTACGATTACTTTTAGTGAGACAAAAACACCTGGTTCTTGTGCCAGTATATTCTCCTTACGGCGAGTTTGGGTTGCAGTTGATGAATGTGGAAATATGGATTCTATTTCTCAAGTATTACAAATAGACGATACTTCGGTACCGGTGGTACTCACCTTTCCACCCGATCTGACGATTTCTTGTGATTCTATGATCCCGTCTTCTGCTCCAGTGGTGATAGATAATTGCGATCAAAGCCCTACTTATTCTTTTGTAGAAACCATTACACCAGGAGATTGCTTAAACAACGAAAATATCGAAAGAGTCTGGACTTGGGCGGACAATTGCGGTAACGCTAACATGCATACCCAGTATATTACCAAAATAGATGATACTCCACCTGTATTCACCGTACCGGGTGATGTGACTATTGGTTGTACAGAGGATGCCGAGGACTTAAACAATACTGGAACGCCAACCAATATTACGGATAATTGTCAAACGCTTAATCTCATACCAACTTATAAAGATAGTATTGTATCTGATTTCGGATGTCAAGGAACAAGCCTAATAGTTAGAGTCTGGAGTGTGGTAGACAATTGTGGAAATGTAAATGAACAGATACAAAGAATTATTTTAGAAGATAACGAAGTTCCTCAGTTTACGGTCCCCGTTGATCTTACACTTGATTGTGGGAGTGATATAAATGACCTAACATTAACGGGTGATGTCAACGACGAATCTGATCAATGTGATCCTGCGATAGGAGAAGCCGTATACCGAGATAGTGTAGCACTTAACGTACCTTGTTCTGGTAGCAGTATGGTTTATCGAACTTGGTCGCTTACTGATGGTTGTGGTAATCAGACTACGCAATTGCAAAGAATTACTTTAGTAGATACCACTACACCCGTATTTACAGTTCCAATAGATATTACCATTTCTTGTACCGATGATCCATCGGATTTGAATCTGACCGGAGATGTAATCGATGAAAGTGATGATTGTAATATAGCAATCGGTCAGGCTACTTATCAAGACAGCATCGTTACCGAAACTATTTGTGCTGCTAATAAAACCATTTTCCGAAAATGGACTTTAATAGATGCTTGTGGGAATGATACTTCTCAAATACAATTGATCCAAATTACGGATACTAAAAAACCCGGATTTACCCCACCTGCAGATATTGAACTTACTTGCGATGTGGACGTGGACGATCTTTCTATTACAGGGAATGTGACCAATGAGCAGGATGATTGTAATACTTCTTTAGCTGCCGCTACCTACACGGATAGTTTGGGAATGGATCAGGGGTGTGAAGGTACGGCTATTATTTATAGAAAATGGACATTATCAGATGCATGTGGAAATGATTCGATGGCCGTTCAGATTATTACTAGAATAGATGATACGCCGCCTGATTTTATGGTGCCTGATTTTATTACACTTGACTGTCATGAAGATATAAATGATACAAGTATCACTGGAACAGTAACCATGATTACGGATAATTGTGATACTACTGGAATAACCATTCACTACGAAGATTTAATCACGCCTTCCAACCTATGTGCTGGTCCTTTCAGAATTGTCAGAACCTGGACGTTAACGGACGGTTGTGGAAATGCTGCGGAGAAAAAACAATTTATCCGATTTATTGATACCATTCCTCCTACTTTTTCTGCTCCACCTGATCTTGCTTTAAATTGTGAAACAGATATCAATGACCTGACCATTACAGGTATGGTAATGGACACAACGGATAATTGTGGAGCTGGATCACTTTCGATTAGTTATCAGGACAGTTTAGTTCTGAATCCAACTTGTTCTGGCAATAGTACAATTTATCGAACGTGGATTGCTAGTGATGATTGTGGAAATACTTCTACAGATCAACAAATATTGACATTGGAAGATAACCAGCTACCAACGTTTATTGTTCCGGAAGATAGAACATTAGAATGTAATACAGATATTAATAATTTAATTCTTACTGGAAGCATTATTCCAACAACGGATAATTGTTCAGATCCGCTTATCAACACTAGCTATCAAGATAGTATTGTATTAAATGGTCTATGTATTGGAACTGGAACGATTTATCGAAGCTGGAATGTAATGGACAATTGTGGAAACGATACCACAGTTTTTCAGGTAATTACTTTAGTGGACGAGTTGCCCCCCGTTTTTTATTCACCATCTGATACGGTAATTCATTGTGAAGTTGATCATTTTGATCTTGGTATTACTGGGGTACCTGTTGAAGCTTACGATCATTGTGATCAAAACTTAGGAACTCCTACTTATCGAGATAC
>CALKJE010000139.1 GCA_937995675.1 uncultured Saprospiraceae bacterium | reverse complement strand
GACCGTTTTACCAAACGAAAACACAACCGTAGCTGAAAACGATATCAACCAAACTCCGCAGGATACACCGGTAGCCGGTGACGTGTTAACCAACGATACGGATGAGCAAGGAGACAACCAAACTGTTCAGTCTGCTACTTTCTTAAACGCAGCCGGAATGGAAACTAATTTACCATTAGGTACACCAACCGATATCTACGACGAGGCCGGAATCTTAGCTGGTTCTATCACACTCAACGCAGATGGTTCGTATGACTTTACACCTGCCACAGATTACACAGGGGAAGTGCCTGTAGAATACGTAGTAGTGGATGACAATGGTAATCCAGCAACGGACGCAGCCACTTTAAGTATTGAAGTAATGCCAGTGGATGATCCGACACAAAATGATCCACCAATAGCAAATGATGATACGAATACGACAGAGATGGATACCGATGTATCTGGAAATGTTATTGATCCCAATGATTCTGATCCAGAAGGCGATGCCTTAACCGTAACCTCAGCTTTAGTAGATACAGATGGTGATGGAATAATTGATGAATCATTAACCCTATCCTTGCCAACACCAATTTACGGAACAGATGAAGATGGAAATACCGTATTAGCAGGTACCATAACGCTTCATGCTAGTGGAACTTATTCCTTTGATCCGGAACCAACCTTTACAGGTGACATACCCGTTGATTACACCATCAGTGATGGTAATGGCGGGACAGATGATGCCACGTTGACTATTACGGTTGAACCAGATACTGGTAATAATACCTATGCAAATGACGATACCAATTCAGGCGATCAAGGAGTTGACCAATCTGGTAACCTAATTACTAATGACAATGACCCAGAGGGAGACGATCAAGATGTACAAAGCATTTTGGTGGACACCAATGGCGATGGTAACCCTGAAGTAGTAACACCTATGGCTGGAACGCCTGTAGATGTTTATCAGGATGGTGTTTTAATTGGAACCATCACTATTTCACCAACGACGGGCGACTATGAATGGACCCCTGAAGATGATTTTGTTGGAACAGCTGTTATTCCTTATACAGTAGAAGATAGCAATGGTGCAACAGATGCTGCAACTTTGTATCTGACTACTTTCCCTGTCAACACAATTGCTTCAGAAGATGACTTTAATAATACACCTTTTGAAACACCTGTTAGTGCAGATGTAAGTACCAACGATGTAGATCAAGAAGCAGATAATCAGACCTTTGCACTCGACGGTGCAAACGGTGGAATGGATCCGGCTGAGGGAACTGTTACGATGAATATCGATGGAAGTTATACTTTCACTCCTGCCACTGGATTTAGCGGAGAAACCTCCTTCCAATATGAGGTTTGCGATGATGGTACACCAGCCCTTTGTGATACTTCAACAGTTTTCTTAGAAGTATTTCCAATCGTAAATCCTGAAACTCCACAGGTATTTGCTAACCCAGATGCCAACACCGTAGAATCAGGTCAGACTGGTACAGGTAATGTAATGTCTAATGATTTAGATCCTGATGCTTTAAATCCTGCTGTCACCACACCACTTACTGCTCAAACAGTTGTGGGGGTAGATGAAGACGGAAACACAGTAGCTGATGCAGGTACCTTAACACTAAACCCTGATGGTTCGTATTCTTTTACACCAACAGGAAACTTTACAGGTACCGTAACACAGCCTTACACTATCTGTAATGCAGAAGCACCAGCTGTTTGTGATGATACAGAATTAATTATTGATGTCATTCCAGACGATAGCAATACCACTTTTGCCAATGATGATGCAGAAGTAACAGATGCTGGGGTTACCGTTACCAATAATGTGGCTACTAATGATACCGATAGCGAAATGGACACACAAGCAATTACTGATTTCTTAGTAGATACCGACGGTGATGGAGCAGGTGACACTCCGGGTACCGTAGGTACTCCAACTACACTAGGTGGTACCAATGACATGGGTGTCTTTGTGGCTAATGCGGGTGAAATCACTTTAAACAGTGATGGTTCTTACTCCTTTACTCCAGCTCCTGGATTTGTCGGAAACGTCAATGTGCCTTACACTACTTGCGATGATGATGCAACTAATATGGCTTGTGAAGATGCTACCCTTGTGATCTCTGTTTTAGATGTAAAACGAGATTATGGTGACGCACCAGTTGCTTATCCTGCTGTATGGCATAGAGCAGTAACTGATAGTGATGATGATAATGTACTCGATGGAGCTACCGATGTTTGGTTAGGTATGAATACTAGTTTTGAGGCAGCACAACAGAGCAACCCAACTGGTACTGGTGATCAATATGATGATGCTATTACTTTTGGAGCAGGCCCAGGCCAGTTTCCTCTACTTGCAGAACCAGGGACTAGTTATGATGTTGATATTATCGTAAACTCTGCTCAAGCTGATCTAGTTTTCTACGGAATGTGGATTGACTGGGACGAAGATGGAATCTATGATGACTTCCATACTGGCTCACAAGTAACTGCTAGTCCTGCTACTGCAACGGTAACTATTACAGCTCCAGCTACTGTTGGTAACTCAGTTAACGTAAGATTACGTGCAGATGATGATCCTTTTGTAGCAACTGACTTTGAAGGTGGTAAAACCAATGGTGAAGTAGAAGACTTCCAAGCACTTGTTGTACTACCTGTCAAGCTGACTCATTTTTCTGGTCAAGCAAGTGGTTGTAACACCGACTTAAGATGGCATGCTGAAACGGAAGAGAATTTCTCTCACTATGAAATTGAACGTAGTGGTGATGGACGTCTATTTAGTAACATTGAAACCATCAAAGGAACTGGTAATACTTCTACTGGCATCTGGTATACTTATACGGATGAAACTCCTAGTCAATATAATTACTACCGTTTGAAGATGGTTGATTTAGATGGAAGTTTTGAGTATTCTAAGATCATTAATGTAGATACTGATTGTTCTAATGATTATAAAATAGAATTATATCCTAATCCAACTAGTAGTAACTTGGGAGTGATTAATGTGAAGTTCTATTCTAAAACTGACGAAGCTCAGATTCAGATTATCGATATGCAAGGACGGACGGTCAAACAATTGACAATAGGTACCGTGCAAGACGATCTGAATTCAATTCAACTTGATATAACTGATTTACCATCTGGCACATACCATTTCAATATGATTGGAGGTGGAACAGGTAGTACGAAGACTTTTATTATTACGAATGAATAATGACAAATAACAACCTCAAGGTTGTTATACTTTAAATCAAAAAGCCATTCCGGATTAATTTTCGGAATGGCTTTTTTATCTTTAAAAATTCTTTTTACGCTTTAGTTTTCAATCGAAAACCTACCCCGTGAATATTCTCTATTTTCAATGACTCATCTTGCTTTAGATACTTTCGCAAACGCGAAATAAAAACATCTAAACTACGACCCAAAAAATAATCATCCTCCCCCCATACCTGTTCTAAAATATCAGAACGTTTAATAACTTCATTTTGATTTAGAAAAAATAAATTTAACAAATCAGCTTCCTTTTGAGTAAGTACTTTATTGTAGGTTCCGTTGCGAAGAGATAGATTTTTATAATCAAAAAGATAATCGCCTAATTGATTATCGGCACCGACAACATGAAAGACTTTAGAACGTTTTAAAAAAACTTGAATTTTCAATAATAATTCTTCAATACTAAAAGGCTTAGTCATATAATCATCTGCTCCAAGCTTTAGCCCTTGTATCTTATCTTCTTTCAAGGATCGAGCAGTCAAGAAAATAATTGGCACTTCAATATTTGTCTTTCTAATTTCTTGTGCAATGGTAAATCCATCTACATCTGGAAGCATCACATCTAGAATACAGAGATCAAAACGTTGTTCTTTTATCTGCTGCATTGCCGAAGCACCATCTGGACAATAGGTAATCCGATATCCTTGCAATTCTAAATTATCTCGAGTCACAAAGCTTAAACTTTCATCATCTTCTACGTAAAGTAAGTGTGGTTCCATTTGCTAAATTATTAAACCTGAATCCTCTGTTATCGGGCAGGTTATTAAGTTAATAATATTATTTTTTAAAACATCACGAAATTCGAACTTCAATCCTCGTTCCTTCTCCAGACTGACTGTCTAGTTCTAATTCCCATTCATGTGCATCGCAGATATTTTTCACATAAAACAATCCAAGTCCAAATCCTTTAACATTGTGAATATCACCCGTTGGCACTCGATAAAATTTATCAAATACTCGAAGTTGATTTTCCTTACTGATCCCAATCCCATTATCTTGGACACTGATAATCAATTCCTTTCCTTTATTTCGGGTAGTCAATTTCACTTCTGGGTCTTCGTAACTATACTTGATAGCATTATCAATCAGATTGTATAATATATTATTAAGGTGAAGACGATCTGCTTTTATATTAGGTTGCGTGGCTGTAAATTCTGTGATCAATTTTCCATTTACTTCTCCTAGGCGAGCTTGTGCACTTGCCGTAATTTCTGATAATAATTCGTGTACATTCACTGCCTCCTTTTTTAAAGAAAAACCATCCCGTTCAATCTTTGCCAGTTGTAATACTTTTTCAACTTGCATATTAAGACGTTGATTTTGATCTTTAATAATCTGTGCGTATCGAGTGAGGCGTTGATCACTTTGAATTAAATTATTTTTTAAAAATACATCCGCAGAAATCTTGATGGTTGAAATAGGTGTTTTAAATTCGTGTGTCATATTATTAATAAAATCCTTCTGCATTTCCGACAATCGTTTTTGTCGCATAATGATAAACATAGAATAAATAAAAAACAGAATAGAAAAAAATAAGATGATCGAAAAGAAGATTGCCAGTCGCATATCTTCTAACAAGTATCCCTTCTGATTTGGAAAACGCACACTAAAATAATAGTCAAAATCTCCATTCGTTGGTAAAGGGTTGGTTTGTGTATTTAGTTCTTTGTCTTCCGAATAATTGATCCGACGTCCATAGACCATCTCTCGACTTTCACAATCAAAAATCCCATATTCAAAATCAGCATTAACCGCTCTGGCTTCTAACTCTTTTTGTAGGTAGAATTCCAACGTATTGGCGTTAATTTCGTCATTAATATTAACTAAGTAAGTGTTACTGGATTCTTGACTAATCAATCCTTTAATCGGTAGACTATTCCGACCATTCAAAGTCTCGAGTTCTTTAGCCACACTAAGTAAAGCGATTTTTACCGTCTGACTAAATTCTTGTTGTTGAATATCCCATGTACGCATCACCCAGTATCCTTGAATACCCAGAATGCCAATAATAGTAATGGCTCCCAAAATGATAACTCGACGAATGATATTATTTTCCATAAAAATGAACTAAGTCTAGTCCTTATTTAATGCGAATCAGGGGGTGAAAAAAATTAAAATAGTATAATTTTCCATATCATTATATTTGACATCGAAGCTTTTTTGCTATTGATTAGAAAAGTTAACTCCTGATTCGCATTATATGATTACTTACACTTTCGTGTAAGCTACTGGATAAGCGTAAGAATAAAAAGTCAAAGCTTACGGTTAACAGCTTATTAACAAGCAGATTTTCTCGATTATTGTTTAACTTTGTACCATGCTAAAGATGGGAAAACACTTTTTTATTCTTCTGAGTTTACTCTCAGTTGCCACCGGGCTTTTTGCACAGCAAGGCAATAATCCTTTTGAGCTGCCTAGTCGAACGATTCCTACAGAAGAAACTAATCCAGAAATCAGCGCTCCATCTTCCTCTCCAGCAGAAAGTAATCCTTTTGAACTAAATACGGATTCTACCAACGAAACAACTAATCCAGAGACAACTACGGATCAAAATAATCCTTTTGAAGTCGGTTCATCTCCGACTCTAACGGAAAATCCACCTACTCCAGCAGCTAGTTCTCCCTCAAAAACACAAGTTGATGATCAAAATCCTTTTGAAATTGCCGTCCCTAGTTTTTCTGATCCCAAAAAGACCAAGGTAAAGCCAACAAAAAAGGTAGATAATGTCACACCCGAGTCACTCAGTAGTAAATTTAATCTTTGGATGACGATTTTGTTAATAAGTATCCTGACTGTGTTGGTAAATATTTATAAAACAACGCTTGGAAAAGTATATAGATCCTTTTTAAATGACAATTTCTTAAAAATGGTCCATCGGGACTACGGTCCAGTAACCATGATTCCCTACCTGATTCTCTATGCTTTTTCTCTGACGTTGATGGGCATATTCCTCTTTTCAGTCCTTAATTATTACAAAATCTCTTTTTTTTCAACGCCAATATTTGATTTATTAGCCGCTATAGGCAGTGTATTCGTGATCTTTTTGGTAAAACACTTCGTCTTACAGATCATTGGTTCTATTTTCCCTATTTCAAAGGAAATAAAACAATACAGTTTTACCATTATTATTTTTGGAATAATAACAGGACTTTTTCTCTTACCAGCAATCTTACTCATCTCTTATGCTCCTCCTCATCTTACCTCGACAATTATTTACGGGAGTTTTATTCTAATCGGTCTAGTATATCTCTACCGTATACTACGGAGTCTCTTCATAGCCCTTAAATATATAAGCTTGCATAAATTTCATTTTTTTGTTTACCTTTGCACCATCGAAATCGCACCATTATTAGTTTTAATGAAAGTAGCAACGGCTACATGATTTCTTTATATAGTTTAAATTTTCATACTTAATGCACTATTAAGTAATAATTTAAGCAATATACATTTAAAATATTTATTCTAGATCGGATATAACCTTTCGTTTTTACGATCTAAAAACACTATATAAATGACTTCATCGTCTAAAGCCTTGAAAGAAAACTATAAAGAAGTAAAAACCATTCTGGTTTCACAACCCAAACCAGAACGTTCTCCATATTATAAACTGGAAGAAAAGTACGATTTGGTAATTGACTGGCGTCAATTTATCCATGTCGAACCAGTGCCTGTCAAGGAGTTTCGTAAATCCAAAATTAAACCGGAGGAGTACTCTGCAATTATTCTTACCAGTAAAAATGCAGTAGATCATTTCTTTAAGATGTGCGAAGAACTTCGTATCAAGATGTCTCAGGACACCAAATATTTCTGTCTTACAGAGCAAGTCGCCAACTATCTACAGAAATTTATCGTTTATCGGAAGCGTAAAGTCTTCGCTGGTACTCGTACTATTATGGATTTGAAACCTGCTTTAATGAAGCACAAAGCGAAAGAGAATTTTTTATTACCCTGCTCTAATCTTGGAAGTAAATCCGTTTCTAAATTTTTAACAGAAAACGAATTTAATTGGCAAGATGCCATGATGTACCGAACGGTAAGCAGTGATTTATCTGATTTAAGCGATGTACTTTATGATGTGCTTGTTTTCTTTAGTCCACTTGATTTAGAATCTCTTTACGAAAATTTCCCTGATTTCAAACAAAACGAAACTAGGATTGCTGTTTTTGGTAATAGCACTAAAAGTAAAGTAGAGGAATTAGGACTCAACTTAAACATTGTCTGTCCAGCACCTGGCATTACATCTATGACAGCAGCATTAGAAGCATATTTGCAAAGTTCTAACAAATAA
>CALKJE010000138.1 GCA_937995675.1 uncultured Saprospiraceae bacterium | reverse complement strand
TCTTGTTTTTAAACCTAATACATTGCCTACGGTGGATTTATGACAATCAAGACATTCCGAAGGACTTGGATAATGCCAAACTTGCGGTTGGCCGTTTACGATTACGGTTTCATCTAAACCGGTGGTTAGTAGTTGGGCATCCGTTCCGGTGCTGTTCCATTTATAGGAAAGGTAGTAGTATTCTCCGTTAGCGGCTCTAACTTCAAAACGTGTTTCTAGACGTTGACCACCTAATTCAAAATGTTTTATCAAAACACCTCCAATTGGAAGGCCCCAATTCTCATCTTCAGAGAAGGTAATTCTTTCTCCTGGCGTGTTGTGGGTTCCATCATTTGGAATGGCCATCCATCGACTTTTGGCTGCACCGTCTGACCAAAAGGGTTCTATCAAATCATAAGGAATAACACCACTACTAGGAATCAAATTATTTAAATCTGAAAATGCACCTGTTTGGGATAAAAAGGTTGGAGGAGTCGCAGTAGTTGTGGATGGAAGATTTCCATTTAGGTAAGCACCAATAGGCGCCGCTGTCGTAAGTCCTGGGCCCATCAAATACGAAATAAACCCACTTGACAGAAAACTAATCGTGACAATGATGGATATTACCATAGCTTTCTTCCAATCAAAAGAAGTGTAAACCTTGTTCATGTTTTTGTTTTAATAAGAAATACAAATGACCTTATAGAGCATAACGAAATTAGACCAAACTTTGGCCTTATCTAAATTTTAGACTGGATCAAAGGTGGAATAGAATCTTAAAGGTGATTGAAAAAAGAATTTGGGAACTTTTGATTTCTCTTGTTTGGGGAAGAAAAAATAGAAAAATCTCTGTCTTACAAAGGTAATACAATTGAATAACCTTTGCTAGGGGTGAATAAGTTTTTCTTAATCAATTATAACAAGAGGATTGGACGAAAAAATTGAGGTTGAATAGGAAGGAAATCGATGCTTGCCGTGCATTTTTTATATTAGAATAGAAATAGCGTCTCCTTAAAAAAGTAAAGTTGTCTAGGCTAAGCGCCTAGACAACTACTACAACAAATTATAATCCCATGAACATATATTCTTTATTAGCTTGAAGCTAATCTTATTTTTTTTGCACCGGTCATTTTCGGTGATTCTAGCCGCTTTATCCTTCTCACACTACAAATATACCCGTGAATTCTACCTAAACCAAAGACAAAAATCAATAAATGTACTATTAAAAACGACCAAATAAAATCATAAATAGTTGATAATCAATTAAAAAGACTATTTAAACCTATACTATTGTGAAATAAAAAAAGATAAATCAATTAAAATGATCTATCTTTTTTAAGATTTTTCTGTAAAAAATCTTCAGAAATCGCCTAAAACTGCTATCCACCGGCCGCTTTTACCTTAAAACCTTCGTTTTTAAGAAGTTCTATGACCTTTGGTCGATGGTTTCCTTGGATCATGATCTCTCCATTTTTGACGGCTCCCCCTACTCCACACTTGGATTTTAGCATTTTACCCAATTTTTTCATTTCCTCTTCGCTACCAATAAAACCCGTGACTAAGGTAACTTCCTTGCCTCTACGCTGTTTTCGGTCAATATGTACTCTGAGGTCCTGCTCACTAGGATCGAGCGACTCCTCCTCTTCGTTATCTGAGGAAGGCGGTATAAAGTCAGGGTTTGTCGAAAAGACAAAAGGACTATTGTTGCGTTTATTTTTCTTTGCCATAATTTTTCTTTTTTGGCTTGCTAACAGAGTCGGAACTCAATATTCATTTTTATAAAAGTCTTCTTTCAAAATTTGAGCAGCCTAATCTAAAGCAATACCCCAGCTTCCTTTTTAATAGCTATCAGTGCCTTGTCTAGTGGAAGAAATTCTCGGCTCTGTAGGTGTGCAAATAGTGCTTGAACATAATTATCCATAGAAGTGTCAGCACCTTGTTGTTCATAAACCTCATTGACCACGTTCATCACATCATCCCGAGCAATTTTGATAATCTGCCAAAGCTGCCCTGAAATATAAACTTGCTGGGTAATATTATGTTCAAATTCTTGCTGAGTAGCAACCATCATGGACATTCTTAGATCTCCTGCCGTCATCCCTTCTTGTCTCAACCTTAGAATTAAGCTAGGAATGGCGATTCTTTCACAGAATAGCGATAGACGTTCGTAAGCTTGTAATCTTAATGGAACGGTCGTTGATTGTTGATTCTGCTTAAATTCTAGTGATTTCAATTGAAGCTGACTTGATAGGTACTGTTTCATTACATGAAGCACCGTAAAAAAGACAATCAGTGCAGGAACCGTAATCTTAACGATTTCAAGGAGAACCATGATAATAGGATTCATAAAATATAGGTGTTGTTCTTAATTTTTGCGACAAAAATAACGAAAGACATTGAAATGACAACAATTCCTAATTCGCTATTGTTAATAGTTGATACGAGAAGACTGGAATTTAGCTGCTTTTAAACGCCAAATTCTGTATTTTTGTAGAATAAGCCGTTTTTAAGTACAGATACGAATTAAATAGTAATATTGTCCAAGTACTTAAGCTTTAAAAAATTAATAAAACTT